>NZ_JBCLNI010000008.1:0-140237 GCF_039062885.1 Blautia sp. 2227st1_G12_2227SCRN_220401
TAAGACATTGCAGTACCGTAAGGTGTTTGCCAATGCAGTAGTGGGAGAAGCAAGAATCCCCCTGCTTTAGCTGTGGGAGTGTCAAATAAAATGAAAATACAGATGAGGAGAAAATAAAATGTTATTTTTTGTAAACGATTACTGCGAGGGTGCCCATCCGGCGATCCTCCAGAAGCTTCTGGAAACCAATATGGAGAAGCTTTCCGGCTATGGCACAGACAAATACTGTGATTCTGCAAAGGAGAAGATCCGTAAAGCCTGTGGCTGCCCGGATGCAGATGTGTTTTTCCTGGTGGGAGGAACTCAGACCAATGCCACGATCATAGGTTCTGTCCTGAACCGTTATGAAGGTGTTCTTGCGGCGCAGACCGGACACGTAAGCTGTCATGAGGCCGGAGCAATCGAGTATACAGGACATAAGGTACTGACACTTCCGGCAGAAAACGGAAAGATCAAAGCAGAAAGTATCACAGATTATGTGGAAACTTTTTATGGGGATGAAAGTCACGACCATATGGTATTTCCGGGAATGGTTTATATTTCCCATCCGACAGAGTACGGAACACTTTATACGAAGAAAGAGCTGGAGGAAATTTCCGAGGTATGCCATAAATACGAGCTTCCGCTGTTTCTGGACGGAGCAAGACTTGGCTACGGTCTGGTAAGTCCGGAAGCAGATGTGACACTTGAGGATATCGCCAGATGTACAGATGTGTTCTACATCGGCGGAACCAAGGTCGGTGCACTCTGCGGTGAGGCAGTGGTCTTTACGAAAAAAGCTCCGAAGCACTTTATGACTATGGTGAAGCAGCAGGGAGCCCTTCTGGCAAAAGGCCGTCTTCTGGGAATCCAGTTTGACACACTGTTTACCGATGATCTGTATACAAGGATCAGCAAAAATGCTATTGAAACAGCTATGAAGCTGAAAAGAGCCCTTCAGGAAAAAGGATATCAGCTTTTCCTAGATTCTCCCACGAACCAGCAGTTTGTAGTTTTGGAAAATAAAAAGAAAGAAGAACTGGGCAAAGAAGTTCAGTTTGATTTCTGGGAAAAATATGATGAAGATCATACAGTGATCCGTTTTGCCACAAGCTGGGGAACAAAAATGGAAGATATTGACGCGCTGATCGAGTTGCTGTAGGGCTGTCGGCAGACGATAAAAGAGATGAGATGGAAAAACTCCGTGAGGTCCGGGTGAATGCAGACCTCACGGAGTTTTTGTTTTCGAAAATTATAACTTCTTACCCTTCTCAGCAGCTGCGGTAAGCGCTTCGAATACGGCACTGCGAAAGCCGCTCTTTTCCAGGGTGCGGACACCTTCAATGGTAGTTCCTGCCGGTGAGCAGACCATGTCTTTCAGGTCTCCCGGGTGTCTGCCGGTTTCCAGAACCATTTTTGCGCTGCCGAGAACAGTCTGGGAAGCAAATTTATAAGCCTGCTTACGAGGCATTCCCTGGCTGACAGCGGCATCTGCCATGGCTTCGATAAACATAAACACATAAGCCGGTGAACAGCCGCCTACAGCGCCTGCGGCGTCCATCAGACGCTCCGGTACCACTTCGGTACAGCCAAAGCTGTCTGTGATCTTAAGGATTTCTGCCAGTTCGTCTTCCGAAACCCGGTCATTGGTACATACAGCAGTCATTCCGGCCCCAACCTGTGCAGGAGTATTAGGCATAAAACGGACAACTTTCAGAGGAAGACCGGCTTTTTCTTCCAGCCATGCAAGAGTCTTGCCGGGAGCGATTCCGATGATGGTGTGCTCTGTCGTGAGACTGTCGTGGACCTCTGTGAGAACTTCCTCATAAAACTGCGGCTTTACTGCAAGAACGACAGTTTTTGCAGATCTGACTATTTCATTGTTATCCAGAGTGGTGACAACACCAAGAGTTTTTTCACTGCGCGCTCTGCCTTCGTCTGTAAGGTTGGAAACAATGATCTCGTCCTTTGAAAAGATCCCCTGACGGAGAATACCGCCGATCATGGCAGAGGCCATATTTCCACATCCGATAAATCCAATCTTCATAAACAAAAATCCTCCTTGAAATTTATAAAAAAGGACACGCCTGACTGCGTGCCCTCTTTGGCAATGAAAGCAGATAACGGGAATCGAACCCGCCTCCTCAGCTTGGGAAGCTGATGTTCTACCGATGAACTATATCTGCCTGCATTACTAATTATACCACCTGAAATAAGAAATACAAGTGCGATTAGCATAAATTCTGTGCATCGCGAAGCATGTTACTGAGAACGGGGTGAACAGTAATCGCTCTGCTAGCCCTGGCTCATGGTACTGTTATGATATCTGGTGGAATAAGTTACATCTTCTCCGAACCAGTCCGGCGCAGTGTAGGCATTGGCGGCTTCCTCTGTAGGAAATTCCACCTCAGCCAGAAGAACTCCCTCGTATTCTCCGTGGAACACATCCAGTTCAATAAAAAGTCCGTCTTTTTCCGGAATCACATAGCGGTCCTTGGTAATGAGGATACCGTCTGCTTTAGGCTTCAGATGCTCATAGGCTTCAGCGGTGAGCGGAAGATTATATTCTTCACGGCTCATGAGACCCTTGGATTTGTAAGTAAGAAAATAGTCATCATCCTGCCGGCGGATGCGGACGACAGGGGAAGTGCAAAGATACCCCTGCTCGATCCTGTGGCAGGGATAAGAAGCCAGATCCTGCGGAAGGTCATCCTTCCGGATCAGAAATTTACGTTCGATCTCCATATAAAAAACCTCCGGATTTGTGAAATGAAAAGATATTATGTTCAGTCTACAGGAAAAAAACAGGATTTGCAATGGCATATTTGTTGAAATTTCTTGACATTTTCAGATGGAAAAAGCATTATGGAAGGGAATGGGGAATACAGAAAATATTTATGGATTTTATAAAAGAAAGGATGAACAGGATCATGAGTAAAGTATATATTTTTTTCGCAGATGGTTTTGAAGATATTGAAGGACTGACCGTGGTAGATCTGATGAGAAGAGCCGGGATCGACATCCAGACAGTATCTATCAAAGAGACAAAAGAGATCAGAACCTCTCATGGGATCGATCTTCTTACAGACCGTACCTTTGGAGAATGTGATTTTTCCGATGCGGATATGCTTGTAATTCCGGGAGGAATGCCGGGAACAAAATATCTGGAGGAATATAAACCGCTGACTGAGCTTCTGACAGATTTCTATCAGAATGGCGGCAAGGTAGCAGCTATCTGTGCGGCACCAGGTATATTCGAGAGACTTGGATTCCTGAAAGGCAGAAATGCTACATCGTACCCATCTGTTATGGAACAGCTTAAAAGTGCCAGAACATCTCTGGAGCCTGTAGTGGTAGATGGAAATGTAACTACCAGCAGAGGCCTTGGAACAGCCATCGATTTCAGCCTTTCCCTGATCGGACAGCTGGAGGGAAGCGCAAAGGCAGAAGAGATCGCTGAATCGGTGGTGTATGTAAGAGCATGAAAAAAGAGATGAAACAGGTCCTGTGGGTAGTGGCGCTTTTTGTTATACTGATGACAGCCACAGGAAATTTGGTGTCAGCTGCCGGCTTTGACTGGTCGGATGATACATTCGGGAATGCTTGCAAAAAAGTGTATTCCGTATCTTTCAGGTCAGGTGGAGGAGCCTCCTCTGCTATATATAAAAAATTGGAAAAGAAACAGAAATATGGTTCCATGATCACGATTCCCAAAGTGCCGCAGGTCCCAGCAGGATATCAGGCAGAAGGATGGTCTCTGAAAAAAGGAGGAGCGGAGGCAGGATATAAGCCGGGAAAAAAATATTTTGTAAAAAGAAATGTAACGTTTTATGCAGTGATAAAAAAGAAGAATAATCCCAAACTGATCCTGCACAGGAATGACGGAGATATCTACAAGATCATCCAGGCTCCAAGCGGAAAAATGAAATTGCCGGTGATGGCCAATGAAGAGAATTATACATTCCTTGGATGGTCTACCAGGGCAGGTCAGAAGACCGCACCAAGGTATGAAGCCGGACAGGTGATCACAGTCAGTGGGACCATGCATCTCTATGCGGTGAGATTCTGGCGGTATCAGGAACCGAATCTGGTCAGGAACAGCTTTCATTATCCTGAGAATTACGAAAGGATCATCTTTGTGGGAGATTCCAGGACATATGGTCTTCAGAAGGTATTGTACGAACAGTTTGGAAAGGAGTATGTGGACAGCCATGTCAGCTTTGTATGCTGTTCTAATACGGAACTGGGCTGGCTGAAGTCAACGGGCGCACAGGCTCTTTTGAAAGAAATAGAAAAATGTCGTAAAAATGAAAAATACGCAAAGATCGCAGTGGTGTTTAATCATGGTATCAATGATCTCAGAGATATTAACGGAAAACAGGATCTGAATGATAGACTCTCACAGTACGTGTCTTATATGAAAAAGCTGGGAACAAAGCTTTCCATGAAAAACTGCAGTCTGTATTATATGTCTGTGAATCCGATCAATGGAGGGGAAAAGGGAAGTACCAAGAATCGTAAATGTGAGGATGTCCGGACTTTTAACAGCGGTCTTGCCGGTGAGCTTGGAAGTCAGTACCACTATATTGATGTTTACAGTTATCTGATGCGGACCGGATATGGTACTGTATCCAATACGGGAGACGGTACAGACGATGGTGTTCATTATACGCCTAAAACTTATAAAAGGATTTTTACATTTTGTCTTAACAACATAAGAAAGACAGAAAATTACTTTAACATTGAGGACGTGGGCAGCTGAGAAATGCCCTGTGGGGACATATGGAAAACTGAAAAAAATACTGGCGTTTTTACAGTGGTTATGCTATACTACAGAAATGACTGTAAATATATAATGCGAGTGTTAACTATTTTATATAAGGTATTTACTCGATATGATTAAGGAGGAACAAGAAACATGAGTTTACAGGTGGAGAAAATGGAGAAAAACATGGCGAAACTTACAATCGAGGTTTCCGCCGAGGATCTTGACAAAGCAATGCAGAATGCATATCAGAAAGCAAAAGGCAGAATTTCTATTCCGGGATTCCGTAAAGGAAAAGCTCCAAGAAAAATGATCGAGCAGATGTACGGAAAGGGAGTATTCCTTGAGGACGCTGCAAACGCTCTGATCCCTGAGCATTACAGCAAAGCACTTGCTGAGTGTGATCTTGAGATCGTTTCCCAGCCTAAGATCGATGTAACACAGGTTGAGCCTGGCAAACCATTTATCTTTACAGCAGAAGTAGCTACTAAACCAGAGGTAACTCTTGGTGACTATAAAGGACTTGAGGTTCCGAAGTCTGAGACAGAGGTAACAGACGAGGAAGTTGAGGCTGAGCTTAAGAAAGAGCAGGAGAAAAACTCCAGAACCATCACAGTTGAGGATCGTGCAGCACAGAACGGCGATACAGCAACTATCGATTTCGAGGGCTTCGTAGATGGTGAGGCATTCGAGGGCGGTAAAGGAACAGACTATCCGCTGACACTTGGTTCCAACACCTTCATCCCGGGATTCGAGGAGCAGCTTGTTGGTGCTAACACAGGTGATCACGTAGAAGTTAAGGTTACATTCCCGGAGGAGTATCAGGCAAAAGAGCTGGCTGGCAAAGAAGCTGTATTCCAGTGCGATGTTAAGAAGATCGAAGCAAAAGAGCTTCCGGAGCTTGACGATGACTTCGCTAAGGATGTATCTGAGTTTGATACACTTGCTGAGTACAAGGAAGACGTTAAGAAGAACCTGACAGAGAAGAAAGCAGAAGATGCACGTCGTGCAAAAGAAGATGCAGCAGTAGATAAAGTGATCGAGAATGCACAGATGGATATTCCGGAGGCAATGATCGAGACACAGACACGTCAGATGCTTGACGATTTCGCAAGAAGAATGCAGTCCCAGGGTCTTTCCATGGAGCAGTACTTCCAGTTCACAGGCCAGAGCGTTGACAAGATGATGGAAGACATGAAGCCACAGGCTCTTAAGAGAATCCAGACAAGACTTGTTCTTGAGAAGATCGCTGAGGTAGAGAACATCCAGCCAACAGAGGAAGAGGTTAACGAAGAGATCTCCAAGATGGCAGAGATGTACAAGATGGAAGCAGACAAATTAAAAGATCTCATCGGTGAGAACGAGATGGAGCAGATGAAGAAAGATATGGCTGTTCAGAAAGCTGTTACATTAGTTGCCGATGCAGCTGTAGAGGCGTAATAAACCTCGGAAATGGAGGGCAAAATGAGTTTAGTACCTTACGTCATTGAGCAGACCAGCAGAGGAGAAAGAAGTTATGATATCTATTCAAGACTTCTTAAGGACCGAATCATTTTCCTTGGAGAAGAGGTAAACGATGTCAGTGCGAACCTGATCGTTGCGCAGCTTCTCTTCCTGGAAGCAGAAGATCCTTCCAAGGATATCCAGCTTTATATCAACAGCCCGGGTGGTTCTGTAACTGCCGGAATGGCAATTTATGATACAATGCAGTATATCAAGTGCGATGTATCTACGATCTGCCTTGGAATGGCAGCCAGCATGGGAGCTTTCCTCCTGTCCTCCGGTGCCAAAGGCAAGAGATATGCACTGCCGAATTCGACGATCATGATCCATCAGCCATCAGGCGGTGCACAGGGGCAGGCTACAGAGATCCAGATCGTAGCTGACCAGATCGCAAAAACCAAAAAGAAGCTGAACGAGATTCTTTCTGCGAATACCGGACAGCCTCTTGAGATTGTGGAAAAAGATACTGACCGTGACAACTATATGACAGCGGAAGAAGCTAAGGCATACGGCCTGATCGACGGTGTTGTGATCCACAAATAATGCGTAAGAAAAGACTCCTGTAAAGACACAGGAGTCTTATCTTGCTTTAAAAAGGAATTTTAAATGTCTGCGAGAGACGGACATTTACGCTTAGAAAGGAAACAAAAAGATATGGCAGATAAAGTAAAAGAAGGAAAGGTAAGATGCTCCTTTTGCCATAAGACTGAAGATCAGGTACGCAAGCTGATCGCAGGTCCGGATGGAGCATATATTTGTGATGAATGTATCGGGATCTGCTCCGAGATCATGGAAGAAGAATTCAGTATGTATGATCATGAGGCAGATTATGAAACAGGGATCAACCTTCTGAAACCGGAAGAGATCCACAGTATCCTGGATGAGTATGTGATCGGACAGGATGATGCCAAGAAGGCACTTTCCGTAGCTGTTTACAATCATTACAAGAGGATTCTTGCTTCAAGAAACCTGGACGTGGAGCTGCAGAAGAGTAATATCCTGATGCTTGGTCCGACCGGTTCCGGTAAGACACTTCTTGCACAGACACTGGCAAGACTGCTGAATGTTCCTTTTGCCATCGCAGATGCCACTACTCTCACAGAGGCAGGTTATGTTGGCGAGGATGTTGAGAACATTCTTCTGAAGATCATTCAGGCAGCCGATTACGATATTGAGCGTGCCCAGTACGGAATCATCTATATCGATGAGATCGATAAGATCACAAGAAAATCCGAGAATACCTCCATCACCAGAGATGTGTCCGGTGAGGGCGTACAGCAGGCACTTCTGAAAATTCTGGAAGGAACCGTTGCAAGCGTACCTCCTCAGGGAGGAAGAAAGCATCCTCATCAGGAATTTATCCAGATCGATACTACAAACATCCTGTTCATTTGCGGTGGTGCTTTTGACGGACTGGAGAAGATCATCGAGGCAAGACAGGATACCAAATCCATTGGTTTCGGAGCAGAGGTTTCCGAGAAGGAAGACCGCAATGTGGGCGAAGTTCTGAAGGAGGTTATGCCGGAGGACTTTATTAAATTCGGTCTGATCCCGGAGTTTATCGGACGAGTTCCGGTCGTGGTAACCTTGGATTCTCTGGATGAAGAAGCACTGATCCGTATTCTGAAGGAGCCTAAGAATTCCCTCACAAAACAGTACGACAAGCTTTTTGAGCTGGATGGCGTGCAGCTTGAGTTCCAGGATGAAGCACTTGAGACAGTTGCCCGGAAATCTCTTGAGAGAAAAACAGGTGCCAGAGGACTTCGTGCCATCATGGAGCATACCCTGATGGATCTGATGTACAAGACACCATCGGACGACACCATCCGTAAGTGTATCGTCACAAAAGAGGCAGTGGAGGGAACCGGAGAGCCGGAGATCATCCACGGGGAGGCCAAGGCTCCTGCAAAAAAAGCAGGACGCAAAACATCCCGTTCGAGAAAGAAAGGCAAGCCGGAAACAGCTTGATGAAGGGAATGACATAAATGACAAATCAGGTCAATATATTGCCAATGATCGCTCTCCGTGGGACTACAGTCCTTCCGGATATGATCGTACACTTTGATGTGAGCAGGGAGAAATCTATCCGTGCCGTGGAAGCAGCCATGCTCCATGACCAGAAGATCTTTCTGCTGACACAGAAGGATCCTGAGGTGGAAATACCGGAACTTACGGATCTGTATCAGGTAGGAACCGTCGCTTATATCAAGCAGGTGGTGAAGCTTCCGCAGGATCTTTACCGGGTTCTGGTAGAGGGACAGGACAGGGCAGAGGTTCTGGGCCTGGAGCAGGAGGAACCATATCTGAAGGCGGAATGCGAGATCGTTACGGCACAGGAAGAGGATTACCCGGAACCGGTAAAGGACGCCATGCTTCGCAGCATCCGGGAGCTTTTTCAGAGATACTGCAGAGAAAGCGGAAAAGTAAGCAAGGATCTGGTAACCCAGATCATGAACATCGAAGATGTGCAGGAAACTATCGACCAGATCGCAGTAAATCTTCCGATGGCGTATCAGAACAAGCAGAAGCTTCTGGAAGCAGTGTCTTTGAATGACCGTTATGAGATCCTTGGAGCGCTTCTTGGCAGCGAGATCGAGGTGATCCATATCACCAAAGATCTTCAGCGCAAGGTGAAATCCCATATCGACAAGAATCAGAGAGAGTATATCCTCCGGGAACAGCTGAAAACCATCCGTGAGGAGCTGGGCGAGGAGAATACTGCTGATGATATCGATGAATTTAAAAAACAGCTGAAGGAGCTGGATGCATCTGATGAAGTAAAAGAGAAGATTTCTAAGGAGATCAGCCGTTTTAAAGGAATGGCAGCCAGTGCTGCAGAGGCAACGGTGCAGAGAGGCTATCTGGAAACCGTTCTTGCACTTCCGTGGAATAAGAAATCCGAGGATTCCGAGGATCTTGAGAACGCATGGAAGGTTTTGGAAGAGGGTCATTACGGACTGAAAGAGGTCAAAGAGCGTATCATGGAATTTCTTGCTGTACGTAAGCTGACCCACAAGGGAAAGAGTCCAATCCTCTGTCTGGTGGGACCTCCGGGAACCGGAAAAACTTCCATTGCACGTTCTGTGGCAGAGGCCATGAACAAGAAATACGTCCGCATCTGTCTTGGAGGTGTCCGTGATGAGGCAGAGATCCGTGGCCACAGAAAGACTTACGTCGGTGCCATGCCAGGAAGGATCACAGTCGCATTGAAGGAAGCCGGAGTCAGCAACCCGCTGATGCTTCTTGATGAGATCGACAAGACCAGCAGCGATTATAAAGGAGATACCTCCGCAGCACTTCTGGAGGTTCTGGATCCGGAGCAGAACAGTAAGTTCAATGATCACTATGTGGAGATTCCCCAGGATCTTTCCGAGGTACTGTTTATTGCCACTGCAAATGATGTTCAGGGAATCCCGAGACCTCTTCTTGACCGTATGGAGCTGATGGAAATCCCGGGATATACGGAAAATGAGAAGGAACATATCGCAAGGGAACATCTGATCCCGAAGCAGATGGAGATCAACGGTATTCCGGAAGGCAAGCTGGTGATCCAGCCGGCAGCTCTTGGCAAGCTGATCAACAACTATACCAAGGAAGCAGGAGTCCGTTCTCTGGAGAGAAGCATCGGACGTATCTGCAGAAAAACTGCACGTGCTATCATGGAAGAGGGTAAGGATAAGGTAGTTGTCACATCCAGAAATATTTCCAGATTCCTTGGCAAAGAACGATATAACTATCTGATGGCCAATGAGAAGGATGAGATCGGGATCGCCCGCGGTCTTGCATGGACACAGGTAGGCGGTGATACCCTGCAGATCGAAGTCAATATCATGCCCGGAAAAGGCGAGCTGCTTCTTACCGGACAGCTTGGAGATGTGATGAAGGAATCTGCACAGGCAGGTATCAGTTATATCCGTTCGGTTTCTGACCAATATGAGATCGATCCGGAATTTTTCCAGAAGCATGATATGCATGTACATATTCCGGAGGGTGCCGTTCCGAAGGATGGCCCGTCTGCCGGTATTACAATGGCAACTGCCATGCTGTCTGCAATTATCGAAAAACCGGTACGTGCGGATCTTGCCATGACCGGTGAGATCACCTTAAGAGGCCGTGTGCTTCCGATCGGCGGACTGAAAGAGAAGCTGCTTGCAGCTAAATATGCCAGGATCAAAGAAGTCCTTGTTCCGGAGAAAAATCGTCCGGATATCGAGGAGATGGACAGAGAGATCATCCAGGGACTGAATATCCGGTTTGTGGATAACATGAAAGAAGTTCTCGGTGAAGCTCTTGCATAAACAAAAAACAGAAAAACCCTGCCCTGACCTTCAGGACAGGGCTTTTAAAAGAAAAGGGAGGAATAACGAATGGTAATCAAAAACGTATCGCTGGATATCGTCTGCGGCATCACAAGCAAGATCCCGGACACAGGAAGGCCGGAGGTAGCTTTTGCGGGAAAATCAAATGTAGGGAAATCCTCCCTGATCAATGGTCTGATGAACCGCAAGGCCCTGGCAAGAACCAGCGCACAGCCGGGAAAAACACAGACGATCAATTTTTATAACATTAATGAGGCAATGTATCTCGTAGACCTGCCGGGCTACGGCTACGCCAAGGTTTCTGCAGCAGAGAAGGAAAAATGGGGAAAAATGATCGAGGGCTATCTTCATAATTCCAAAGAGCTCCGTGCGGTTTTTCTCCTGGTGGATATCCGCCACAAGCCTTCCGCCAATGACAAGCAGATGTATGACTGGATCTGTCACAACGGATATGAGCCGGTGATCATCGCGACCAAACTTGACAAGCTGAAACGCAGCCAGGTGGCAAAAAGCCTGAAGGAGATCCGCATCGGACTGGGCCTTCCGAAAGAGGGAAAGATCCTTCCGTTTTCTGCGGAGACGAAGCAGGGAAGAGACGAGATATGGGCACTGATCGATGAGTTGACCGGCCTTGGTGAACCGGCAGCTACAGAGGATTAAGGAGAGCAGAAAAGATGGGAATTATCAAGGCGCTTAAGCTGGGATTTGACTATCAGAGATACGATGATGACGGCAATGTGGTAGACATGCAGCGTGCAGTCAATGATGTGGACCTGGACATTAAAGCAGGAGAATTTGTGGCAGTTCTGGGACATAACGGATCTGGAAAATCCACACTGGCGAAGCATATGAATGCGCTTCTGATCCCAACAGAGGGAACGATGCTGGTGGACGGGATCGATACCGCCAGAGAGACCAAACTCTGGAAGGTACGCCAGAAGGCAGGAATGGTATTTCAGAATCCGGATAACCAGATCATAGGAACCGTTGTGGAAGAGGATGTAGGCTTTGGTCCGGAAAATATGGGAGTTCCTACAGATGATATCTGGAAACGGGTGAATGACAGCCTGGAAAAAGTCGGTATGACAGCCTATCGTTATCAGTCCCCAAACAAGCTTTCCGGAGGGCAGAAGCAGAGAGTGGCTATTGCAGGCGTGATGGCCATGCGCCCGCGGTGCATCATTCTGGATGAGCCTACCGCCATGCTGGATCCTAACGGAAGAAAGGAAGTCCTGGAGGCAGTGCGGGAGCTGAACCGTAAGGAAAAGGTAACAGTCATTCTGATCACCCATTACATGGAGGAAGTGATCCATGCTGACCGTGTTTATGTCATGGACAGCGGAAATGTTGTGATGCAGGGAAATCCCAAAGAGATTTTTTCCCAGGTGGATACCCTTAAGGCGTATGGACTGGATGTACCACAGGTAACACTTCTTGCATATGAACTGAAGAAATCCGGCGTGGATGTTCCGGATGGAATACTGACTACAGAGGAGCTGGTGAGCGCATTATGTCAATCGAATTAAAAAATGTAACCTATACCTACAGCCCCGGGACAGCCTATGAGAGCCATGCGCTGAAGGATGTCAGCCTTGTAATCCCGGACGGCCAGTTTATCGGGATCATCGGACACACAGGAAGCGGAAAATCCACGCTGATCCAGCATCTGAATGCGCTGGTACAGCCAACATCCGGCCAGGTTCTGTATAACGGAGAAGATGTGTGGGCTGAGAAATATGACCGGAAACAGCTCCGCAGCGAGGT
This sequence comes from Blautia sp. 2227st1_G12_2227SCRN_220401, assembly GCF_039062885.1. Taxonomy (NCBI): domain Bacteria; kingdom Bacillati; phylum Bacillota; class Clostridia; order Lachnospirales; family Lachnospiraceae; genus Blautia; species Blautia sp. 2227st1_G12_2227SCRN_220401. The sequence goes on from NZ_JBCLNI010000008.1 coordinate 12,331, forward strand.
TGGTCTGGTGTTCCAGTACCCGGAGCATCAGCTGTTTGAAAATGATGTGATCTCAGATGTATGCTTCGGACCTATGAATCAGGGACTTTCCAGGGAAGAAGCAGAGAAAGAAGCGAAGCAGGCTCTGACTCAGGTTGGAGTAAAAGAGTCCAATTTCAAGAAATCACCCTTTGAGCTTTCCGGAGGCCAGAAAAAAAGGGTAGCTATTGCAGGGGTTCTTGCCATGAACCCGAAGATCCTGATCCTGGACGAGCCCACAGCAGGGCTTGACCCGAAGGGCAGGGATGATATCCTGGATCAGATCGCAGAGCTTCATAAGGTGCGAGGGATAACCATTGTTCTGGTTTCCCACAGCATGGAGGATATTGCGAAATACGTGGAGCGCCTCATTGTTATGAATCACGGAGAAGCTGTATTTGATGATGAGCCGAAGAAGGTTTTTTCCCATTATAAGGAACTGGAAACCATGGGACTTGCCGCACCGCAGATCACTTATATCATGCATGCGCTGAAGGAACATGGGCTGCATGTGGATGCAGATGCCACAACGGTGGAGGAAGCCAGAGACAGTATCCTTGCCGCACTTGCGCAGGCGAACTCTCCATTACTGAACAAAGGAGGGGCGGAAAAATGATCAGAGATATTACCATTGGCCAGTATTATCCGGCCAAATCCGTTCTTCACAGACTGGACCCACGGACCAAATTTCTGGGAACTCTGGGATTTCTGATCTCTGTGTTCCTGTTTCATACATTTCTCGGATATGCGGTGGCAACAGCATTTCTGGTAGCTATGATCGCAATATCCAAGGTTCCGGTGAAATTCATGTTCAAGGGTCTGAAGGCTATCGTTATGATCCTTCTGATCACGGTTGTGTTCAATATCATCCTGACGCCTGGCGAAGTGCTGTGGCGTTTCGGGATCATCAAGGTCACAAGGGAAGGCCTTGTTCTTGCAGGAAGAATGGCGATCCGTCTTGTTTACCTTGTGATCGGATCTTCCATCATGACATTGACTACCACGCCGAATCAGCTGACAGATGGTCTGGAGAGACTGCTCCGTCCGCTGAACAAGATCCGGGTGCCGGTACATGAGATCGCCATGATGATGTCCATTGCCCTTCGCTTTATCCCGATCCTTCTGGAGGAGACGGATAAGATCATGAAAGCACAGATCGCCAGAGGTGCAGATTTCGAAAACGGAAACCTGATCCAGAAGGCGAAAAATATGGTACCCCTTCTTGTGCCGCTGTTTATTTCGGCGTTCCGCCGCGCCAATGATCTGGCAATGGCCATGGAAGCAAGGTGTTACCATGGTGGAGAGCACAGAACTCAAATGAAGCCGCTGCATTATGAAAAAAGAGATTATGCGGCCTATGGGATCCTTGTGGCATATCTTGCGGTGGGTGTTGCATTCCGTGTGGCGGGACTGTAGCCAAATCCTGTCGGTACTCAGACATGGAACGGTCCGAAGCGTTGCATTTTGCACAGCGGAACTGTAACCGGATCAGGCAGGCATTTTGCAGGACGGTATGTCTGTTTTGGGATAGAAAGTACTGCAGGGATGTCTGTATCAGGAGGGAATATATTTTATGAAACGAGTAGGACTTGTTGTAGCTTATGATGGAACCAAGTACTCAGGCTGGCAGACACAGCCAAATGGAATCACCATTCAGGGCGTTTTAAACGATACCTTAAGTGAGCTGCTTGGGGAAAAAATCGAGACCATCGGTGCCAGCCGTACAGATGCAGGAGTGCACGCTCTTGGAAATGTGGCGGTGTTTGATACCGAATCCAGGATCCCCGGGGAAAAATTTTCCTATGCACTGAACCAGAGACTTCCGGAGGATATCCGTATCCAGCTTTCTGAGGAGGTGGAGCCGGATTTTCATCCCCGTTACTGTGACAGTGAAAAAACATATGAATATCGTATCCTGAACCGGCGTTTTCCGGTGCCAACGGAGCGTTTGTACTCTTATTTTTACCATTATAAACTGGATGTGGATAAGATGAAGGAAGCAACATCTTATCTGATCGGACGCCATGATTTTGCTAGCTTCTGCGGCTCCGGCGCACAGGTGAAGACCACCATCCGTACCGTGACCTCCATGGACGTGTGGAGAGATGGTGACATGGTGACCATTCGCATTTCAGGAACAGGCTTCCTCTACAATATGGTGCGTATCATTTCCGGAACCCTGATCGAGATCGGAAACGGTCAGTATCCGCCGGAACGCATGGATAAGATCCTGAAAGCCTGTGACCGCGGGGCAGCAGGCCCCACAGCTCCGGCTCAGGGGTTGACGCTGATGGGAATCGAGTTTTTCTGAAAACAGGAATTTTGTTGAAAATTACAGGAAAAAACAGTTGACAGGCAAGGTGCCTTATAATATAATAAATCAATGTGACGTAGTGCGAAGATGCTTGAGCCAATAGCCCCGGCGACGGCATTTTATCAGCGGTTTCGGACATTTCCGCGATTTATTTTGCACCCGCGTTTCCATTTACTTTTTTTCGCGGAAGTACCGCGGTTTGAGAAACATTATCGTTGATAAATAACAGGAGGTAGGACCATGCAGACTTATATGGCTAATCCGGATAAAATCGAAAGAAAATGGTATGTAGTTGACGCAGAGGGTTGCACTCTGGGACGTCTGGCATCCGGTGTTGCAAGTGTTTTAAGAGGAAAGAACAAACCTCAGTTTACACCGCACGTTGACACAGGAGATTATGTAATCGTTGTAAACGCTGATAAGATCAAAGTTACAGGCAAGAAGCTTGAGCAGAAGATTTATTATAACCACTCCGACTATGTTGGTGGAATGAAAGAAACCACATTAAAAGAAATGTTAGCAAAGAAACCTGAGAAGGTTATCGAGCTCGCAGTTAAGGGAATGCTTCCGAAAGGACCTCTTGGAAGAGCTATGAACAAGAAACTTTTCGTATATGCAGGACCAGAGCACAAACATGAGGCTCAGAAGCCTGAAGTTTTAACATTTTAATAGGAGGTAGAAAACATTGGCTAGCGCAAAATTCTACGGAACAGGAAGAAGAAAGAAATCAATCGCAAGAGTTTACCTGGTACCTGGAACAGGTAAAATCACTATCAATAAAAGAGACATCGATGAGTACTTCGGACTTGAGACTCTGAAGGTTATCGTTCGTCAGCCACTGGCTTTAACAGAGACAGAGGGTAAATTCGACGTGATCGTTAATGTTCACGGCGGTGGATACACAGGACAGGCTGGAGCAATCCGTCATGGTCTTTCCAGAGCACTCCTTGAGGCAGACAAAGACTACAGACCAGCTCTTAAAGCTGCTGGATTCCTTACACGTGATCCACGTATGAAAGAGCGTAAGAAATACGGTCTCAAAGCAGCTCGTCGCGCTCCGCAGTTCAGCAAGCGATAATTCCAATCGAATACGGAAATTTATCAAAACCTCGGAAGTTTTTGATTTTCCGGGGTTTTTTTATGCCTGAAAGTTCTTGGATTTTCTAAAAAAGTGGGCGATTTTGAAGTGTAGAACACACGTAGCGCACAAAACACCTTAAAAAATATATTAAGTATATTGCAAAGAAAAATTGCGTATGATATAATGCCAGTAGGCAAAAGGTATTAAAGTGTTTATAACAAAAAGAGTGAAAGCCCTTGAAGTTGCAGCTTCTTGGGCTTTCTTCTTATTTTATTATAGTGGATAAGAAACCACTAGGCTATTTGTTGTCCCTATCATGTCTGTCTAACCATTTGCAGATGAGATGGCAAGTAACACCTGCCGCAACAGTGATGATAAAGGTAATTAAAGTGTCTATAACGTTCACCTCCTCCCGTTGCCGGGTTTCGGTTGGACAACAATAGTATTATAGCATAGAACAATACGGACGGGAAGCAAATATATTTGCCCTTTATGGCAGTGTATTTGCAGGAACGGTGTAGCGCCGAAAAAATTGAAAGCAATGTATGAGACACTTTAATAGATATTTGATCAGACAAGGACTCTGATCGGACGAATGGGAGGTATGCTTCATGCCGTTACAGATTATCAGAAACGATATTACAAAAATGCGCGTTGACGCAATCGTCAATGCTGCCAACACTTCTCTTTTGGGCGGCGGTGGTGTGGACGGCTGCATTCATCGTGCCGCCGGACCGGAACTGCTTGCAGAATGCAGTACGCTGCATGGCTGCGAGACTGGCAGCGCAAAAATCACAAAGGGATATCGCCTGCCCTGCAAATATGTGATTCATGCAGTCGGCCCGCGCTGGCGAGATGGCAAGCATCAGGAACAACAGCTTCTGGAATCCTGTTATCGGACATCTTTGAACCTGGCAAAAGAAAATGGCTGTCAGTCGGTGGCCTTTCCGCTGATTTCCTCCGGCATCTACGGCTATCCAAAAGACCAGGCTCTGAAGGTTGCAGTCGATACCATCAGTGCATTCTTGCTGGAAAATGAGATGATGGTCTACATCGTTATCTTTGATAAGAAGGCATATCAGATTAGCGGAAAACTGTTTGCTGATATCGCGGCGTACATAGATGACTGGTATGTGGATGAACATACCGACAGTCGAGTAGAACAGAGACGGCGGCTTGAAGCGCTGTCAGAGGAATCCTGCTTTGAAGCTGCATCTGCCCCGCTGCCGTCCGAAGCAATCTGTAAATCTTGCAGCAGTCAATCTCTGGAGGAGGCACTGGGGCAGATTGATGAGAGCTTTTCGGAAATGCTGCTGCGGAAGATTGACGAAAGCGGCATGACGGATGCCCAGTGTTACAAGAAGGCAAACATTGACCGGAAACTCTTTTCCAAAATTCGCTCTGATAAATTCTATAAGCCATCCAAACCAACAGTGCTGGCATTTGCTCTCGCTTTGGAGTTGCCGCTTGCCCAGATGCAGGAGATGCTCGGCAAGGCAGGATTTACTCTTTCCCATTCGAGCAAATTCGATATCATTGTAGAATATTTTGTCGAACGGGGAAACTACAATGTGTATGAAATCAACGAGGCATTGTTTGCTTTTGACCAGAGCCTGATCGGGGCATAAGGACAAAGAAATGTCGTTTTCTATGCGACCACTTCACAAAAGAAAATCGCTATATTATGGCTGTAAGGTACGAAACTGAGCAGCCATAATCTTTTGGGAGGACAAGCATATGAGAAAAAATTTAACAGAGATCGTTTTTATCTTAGACCGCAGCGGTTCCATGAGCGGATTGGAACGGGATACCATCGGCGGATTCAATTCCATGATTGAGCAGCAGAAAAAAGCAGAGGGCGAAGCACTGATCTCAACGGTGCTGTTTGACAATGTGAGCGAAGTCCTGCACGACCGTGTAAATGTAAAGGATATCCGACCGATGACTGACCGTGACTACACGGTTCGCGGATGCACAGCACTCTTAGATGCCATCGGCGGTGCGATTCATCACATTGGAAATGTTCATAAGTATGCACGACCGGAAGATGTCCCGGAGCACACCATGTTCGTAATCACTACGGACGGAATGGAAAATGCCAGCCGCCGGTACAACAGCGAAAAAGTGAAGCAGATGATCGAGCGGCAGAAAGCGAAATACGGTTGGGAGTTTTTGTTCCTTGGTGCCAATATTGACGCAGTAGAGACTGCAAGCCAGTTCGGAATCGGTGCAGATCGTGCAGTCAACTATCAGTGCGACAGTGAAGGAACCGCGTTGAATTATGAAGTGGTCAGCGAAGCAATCAGCTCTGTCCGGTGCAGTGCCCCGCTGAGCGCAGATTGGAAAAAGCGTATAGACGAGGACTACAAAGGGCGTTGCGCGAAGCGGATTTAGACGTAATGATGAATATGTTTTTTTTCTAATGATAAGCTTGAAACATAAGCTAATGCTGCAATCATTGAGTCCATTGGCTTTTTTGACTATTGTACGCAATTTCAAATTTACCCCCGTCAGCGAACTTGCTGAAAATCAGTCATATTGGGGAGAATTTGTTCGCCTTAATAATGTGCTGATTGTTGTGTTTTTGTTATGTGCTACATGGATTTTAGCAGCAATCATATCTTTTATTTCTTTTACAGCCTTTAGATGGACTGATAAGAAACAAGGGTATCAGCTTTCTTCCTTCGTAGAAAAAGAGGACGCAAGTTTGAATTTCTTTATGACAATGATTATCCCGCTTTTGCTTGATGATGTAGGAACGATTCAAGGAGCGGTAACATTCCTTATCCTCATAGATATTGACCAGATTGCTTCCGCTGAAAGAGTAATCACGGTGAACAATGCTGTTCAGTAAAGATTCTCTGATTGCATCCTCTGGATAATCTCTTCTGTCAGTTCGATCCAGATTTGAAAAGGTTGCCTTTCCTTTCTTTTTCTTTCTTTCTCATTATAAATAAGAAAGAAAGGTCAAGGGGTGTAGAAACAAGCATTTTGTTGACTTGCAATAGTCACAAGCCTCGTTGGAAAATCAAAGGGGTGTTTTTTAACCAGTTTTTGGCTTATTCGTTTCGAGAGCAACTTTGAAATCACATTCTGTTGCTTCGGCAATGAGCTGTTCTATCATGGAAATCTCTCCGTTGAGGTTGCAGAAGGTCTTTTTTGTTATATCCAGCGGAGAAAGTTATTGCAATGATAGAAGCAAAGAGTTCAGTAAAAGCAGAAACACCTTAAAAAGTATACAGAGTATATTGCGAAGAAAAATCGCGTATGATATAATGCTCGCAGGCAAAGAGATTATAAGTCCATGCGGACAAAAAAGCAAAAGCCCTCGAAGTTGCAGCTTCCAGGGCTTTCTTCTTATTTCATTTTTTATTACAGTGGACAAGGAATCATCAGGTCAGAGCTCCGCTGTTTGCAGTATAGAAGATAATTGTTGATTTTATTACGCAACAGGAATATTCAGTTAGGCTTACGCACAACAGAAAATTCTCATTCAATGCAGAAAGGGGCGGTTTTATGAAGCAGGATACACTGGAGGGCAGAGCAAAAACGAAAAACGGTGTCATTCGATTATGCTTTTCGGTGCTTTGTATTTTATTGGAAGCAGCTTTTATCATTATCGTGATCACAAGGCTGAATGAATATGCGGAGATCGTTAATCTGCTGACCAGAGTCTTTGCAGGAATTCTGGTTCTGGCACTATATGCATCCGATCAGACCTCTTCCATGAAAATGCCGTGGATCATTCTGATACTTGTGTTTCCAATCATGGGTGTAGCACTGTATCTGCTGATCGGATTAAATGGCGGAACCCGTAAAATGCGAGAACGATATGCGGATATCGACAGAAAGCTTCTGCCGTTTCTGCCGGACAATCGGGAAAAACTGGAAAATATCAAAAATAAAATCCCCAAAGCAGGAAATATCAGTGAGTATATTTGGAAAAATGCAGGTTATCCCGTATACCAGAATACGGATATTGTTTATTATGATGAGGCGGTAAAGGGATTAGAAGCACAGTTATCGGCACTGGCAAAGGCTGAAAAGTTTATTTTTATGGAATACCATGCGATAGAAGATGCAGAGGCCTGGAAAAAGATCCAGAAAGTGCTGGAGGAGCGTGTGCAGGCAGGCGTGGAGGTGCGAGTATTTTATGATGATATGGGCTCTATTGGCTTTATTAATACGGATTTTGTAAAAAAGATGGAGCAGATCGGAATCCACTGCCGGGTATTTAATCCGTTTATGCCGGGTCTGAATGTATTTCTGAACAACCGTGATCATCGAAAAATAACTGTGATCGATGGAAAAGTAGCTTTCACAGGCGGCTATAATCTGGCAAATGAATATTTTAATTACACCAATCCTTACGGACAATGGAAGGATACCGGGATCCGTCTTGAAGGCGATGCAGTTCAGTCGCTGACAGCAACATTCCTTGAAATGTGGAATGCAGCCAATGACAGGAATAATAATGAGGATTTCAGCAAATATTTTATAAGATCAGAATATAAGGCAGCTCAGAACGGATTTGTACAGCCTTATGCAGATAGTCCAATGGATGATGAACAGGTAGGAGAGGAAGTTTATATCAGCATGGTCAACAAAGCTGAAAAATACTGCTGGTTTATAACGCCATATCTGATCATTACGGATGAAATGACACATGCGCTGTGTCTTGCTGCAAAGAGGGGAGTTGATGTCAGGATCATTACACCGGGAATCCCGGATAAAAAAATGATTTACAGTGTTACACGTTCCTTTTATCATGGACTGGTTAAAAATGGAGTGCGGATCTACGAGTGGACACCTGGCTTCTGTCACGCCAAGATGAGCGTGGCAGATGACTGTATGGCAACCTGCGGAACCATAAATCTGGATTACAGAAGTCTTTATCATCATTTTGAAAACGGATGCTTTATGGCAGACAGTCCGGCTGTGTTATCTATAAGAAATGACCTAGAAGAAACAATGAAGGAATGTCGTGAAGTAACAGAACAATACCGGACAGGACGCAGTGCATATCTTCGTCTGGGACAGCTTTTCATGAGATTGTTTGCAGGATTATTGTAAGGAAGAGGTGTAGATCTATGTGTACAGCAGCAACGTATCAGACAAAGGATTTTTATATGGGAAGAACTCTTGACTATGAGTTTTCCTATGGGGAAGAGGTGACCATAACCCCAAGAAATTATGAGTTCGATTTCCGATATGCAGGAAAAGCAAAAACACATTATGCTCTCATAGGAATGGCGTTTGTAGCAGGAGATTATCCGCTTTATTATGATGCGGCTAATGAAAAGGGACTGGGTATGGCAGGACTTAACTTTGTGGGAAATGCGGCATATGCAGATGAAGCGACAGAAGCAGATAAGGATCTTGTCCAGGTGGCGCAATATGAATTTATTCCATGGATCCTTACCCAGTGTGCTTCGGTGGCTGAAGCAAGGAGGATGCTTTCCAATATGAAGCTTATGGGAACACCCTTCAGTGAACAGCTTCCAACCGCACAGCTTCACTGGATGATCGCAGACAAGGAGGAATGCATCGTTGTAGAATCCATGAAAGACGGAATGCACATCTATGACGATCCTGTTGGCGTACTTACAAATAATCCTCCATTCCCCGGCCAGATGTTTGCACTTAACAATTATGCGGGTGTATCCAGAAAGCAGCCGGAAAGTACATTTGCAGGAGTGCTGGAGCTGGATCCATACAGCAGAGGAATGGGCGGAATGGGAATTCCGGGAGATCTTTCAAGCCAGTCAAGATTTGTAAAGGTTGCATTTACAAAATTAAACGCAATATCCGGAGATGGGGAAAACGAAAGTGTCAGCCAGTTTTTCCATATTTTAGGCTCTGTTGATCAGCAGCGGGGATGCTGTGAGGTATCAGAGGGCGCATATGAGATCACGATCTATACTTCATGCTGCAACACGACAAAGGGAATTTATTATTATACCACATATGATAATCACCAGATAACCGCAGTAGATATGTATGCGGAAAACCTTGATTCAGACAAGCTGATCCGTTATCCGATCATATTAAACGGTGAGATCCGATGGCATAATAAATAAGAACAGGATTTTTACAGAAGATAATGAGGTAGGAAGATGGAAAATTATTCAATAGTATTCAGCAGCTTAACCGGTAATACAAAAAGCTGCCAGTCAGCCGATCGTAGTGTATACAGAGATTTGACTTTACAGCAGAGAAAAATATCAAGTATAATACTATAGCATTATTAAAAATCCCTTCCGGGAAAACAGAAAAACCACAATGATAAAGGAATATAACAAATGAGTATTTTAAATGTAGAACACCTGACCCACGGGTTTGGAGACAGAGCGATTTTCGAAGATGTGTCTTTCCGGCTTCTTAAGGGAGAACACATCGGACTTGTAGGCGCTAATGGCGAAGGAAAGTCCACATTTATGAGTATCGTGACTGGAAAACTGATGCCGGATGAGGGCAAGGTAGAGTGGGCAAAAAATGTCCACGCAGGCTATCTGGATCAGCATGCAGTTCTGGAAAAGGGGATGACCATCGGCCAGGTGCTGAAATCCGCTTTTGATCCTCTTCTCAAAAAAGAAGAACGGATGAACGAGATCTGCGACAAGCTGGGAACTGCAGATCCTGACGAGATGGATGGTCTGATGGAAGAGCTTGGAACGATCCAGGACGAACTGACACTTCACGATTTTTATGCGATCGATGCCAAAGTGGAGGAGGTTGCCAGAGCTCTGGGCCTTCTGGATCTTGGGCTTGACCGTGATGTTACGGATCTAAGCGGCGGACAGAGAACCAAGGTACTTCTTGCGAAGCTTCTTCTCGAGAAGCCAGATATCCTGCTTCTGGATGAGCCTACCAACTATCTGGATGAGGAGCATATTGCATGGCTGAAAAGATATCTTCTGGATTATGAGAATGCCTTTATCCTTATTTCCCACGATATTCCCTTCCTGAATTCTGTAGTTAACATTATCTATCATATGGAAAATCAGGAACTGAACCGTTATGTAGGAGATTACGATCATTTCCAGGAGGTCTATGCGGTCAAGAAGGCACAGCTGGAGGCTGCTTACCGCAAACAGCAGCAGGAGATCAGTGAGCTGAAGGATTTCGTAGCAAGGAATAAGGCCCGTGTTTCCACAAGAAACATGGCTATGTCCCGCCAGAAAAAGCTGGACAAGATGGATGTGATCGAGCTGGCAGCAGAGAAGCCGAAGCCGGAGTTCAAATTCCGTTATGGCCGAACACCAGGAAAGATGCTTTTTGAGACACATGATCTTGTGATCGGTTATGATGAGCCGCTTTCCAAGCCGCTGAATTTTACTATGGAGCGAGGACAGAAGATTGCACTGGTGGGAACCAATGGAATAGGAAAAACAACACTTCTTCGAAGTCTTCTCGGACTGATCAAGCCTCTTTCCGGAAGTGTGGAGCAGGGCGAGAACCTTGAGATCGGATATTTTGAGCAGGAAGTTAAAGGTGAGAATCGAACTACCTGTATCGAAGAACTCTGGCAGGAATTCCCGTCATTTTCCCAGTATGAAGTGCGTTCCGCACTGGCAAAATGCGGCCTGACGACCAAGCATATTGAGAGCCAGGTACGAGTTTTAAGCGGTGGTGAGCAGGCAAAAGTGCGTCTTTGCAAGCTGGTGAACCGTGACACCAATATTCTTCTTCTGGACGAGCCTACCAATCATCTGGATGTAGATGCAAAAGACGAGCTGAAAAAAGCTCTCCGGGAATACCGCGGAAGTATCCTTCTCATCTGCCATGAACCGGAATTTTACCAGGATGTGGTAAATGAAGTCTGGGATATGAGCAAGTGGACAACCAAGATATTCTGATAATGGATATAGATATATGGCAGAAAAGACAGATATAATTCAAAAAGTACAATAAATGGGACATAAAGATGACAGCATAAGGGCAGCAGAGTCTGCCAGACAGAATACAGAGGACAAATAAATGAAAGAAACACAATTGAAAAAATTCAGTATCGTTATGGAGGGCGGCGGTATGCGAGGCTTGTATACAGCCGGCGTGATCGATGTTCTGATGGAAAATGAGATTTACGCGGACAGTGCGGTGGGCGTATCGGCTGGAGCTGTTTTTGGATGCAATTATAAGTCCAGGCAGATCGGAAGAGTTCTTCGATATAACAAAAAGTACTGCAAGGATAAAAGACTTGCAAGCATCCGAAACTGGATCACCACAGGAGATGTATACAGCCGGGAATTCGGATATTACGAACTGCCCTGGAAGCTGGATATTTTTGACCGTCAGACCTACGCAGAAAATCCCATGAAATTTACAGTGGTGTGTACGGACCTGGATACAGGAAAACCGGTGTATCATGAATGTCCCAACGGAGATGTGGAGGATATTGAATGGATGCGTGCGTCTGCATCGATCCCGATAGCCTCCCGACCGGTGAAGCTTGAGGGAAAGAGACTTCTGGATGGTGGTGTGTCTGATCCGATCCCGGTTAAGTGGATGCTTTCCCGGGGATACGAAAAAAACGTAGTGGTGCTTACCAGAGATGTGAAGTACCGAAAAAAAGCAAACCCGAAGATGCAGCTTTTTCTGAAAGCAGTATTACATAAATATCCGGCTTTTCTGAAGGATCTGGAGGAACGGCATATCCATTATAATGAAACACTGGAGGAACTGGCTTCTCTGGAAAAAGAGGGGCGCGTTCATATCATCCGTCCGAGCAGTCCCATCCAGGCGGCGATGATCGAGCGTGATGAGAGCAATCTGGAGCGGATCTACCAGACAGGAAGAGCAGATATGAAAAAGGATCTGGAGAAGCTGAAAGCCTACCTGGATTCCTGAATCACAGACCGAAACAAAATTCGACTTATACCCCTTTCTATGTTATGATATTGGATATCATTACAACAGAAAGGGGTATTTTCAATGGGAGAAAAACCTCAGAATATAAAACACAGACATATAAGCCTGGGCGTGCTTGCCCATGTGGATGCAGGAAAGACGACATTATCGGAAGGCCTGCTTTTTAAATGCGGAAGGATCCGGAAAATCGGAAGAGTCGATCACAAGGATGCGTATCTGGATACCTATGAGCTTGAGAGGGAGAGAGGAATCACCATTTTTTCAAAGCAGGCAGTTTTTTCCATGGGGGATATGGAAGTGACACTTCTGGATACGCCGGGGCATGTGGATTTTTCTGCTGAGATGGAGCGTACCCTGCAGGTGCTGGATTATGCGATCCTGGTGATCAACGGAGCAGATGGTGTGCAAGGGCATACACAGACATTGTGGAGACTGCTGACACAGTATAAGATCCCAACATTTCTTTTTGTAAATAAAATGGACCAGGAAGGAACGGACAGGGAAAGACTTCTTGAGGAGCTGAAGAAGAAATTAAGCGGATGCTGTGTGGATTTTAGTGGAGAACTGGAATGCTCCGGTGCAGAAGCAGCAGGGAAAAAGGAGAATCCTGTGGATAACTCCGGGAAATCTCCGTCAGCTGAAGGAATGCAGCTGAAAGACAACGCCAGTGAAGCAGAAAAAGAGAATATATCCGGAACGCAGGGCGCTTCTGATAAAATAAATGGAACGGATGATTTTCTGGAAAATATCGCCATGTGTGAGGAGAAACTTCTGGAAAGCTTCCTGGAAACAGGAACGATCGCAAAAAAGGACGTGGCAGAGCTGATCCTGGAGCGAAAGCTTTTTCCATGCTTTTTTGGATCTGCCCTGAAGATGGAAGGCGTAGATGCTTTTATCCATGGAATGGAGACCTACATGGCAGTACCGTCCTATCCCGCAGAATTCGGAGCCAGGATCTTTAAGATCGCCAGAGATGAGCAGGGAAACCGCCTCACTTATATGAAGATCACCGGCGGCAGCCTGAAGGTTAAGGAGACGCTGACTAATGCAGGAAGAAATGGTATTCCGGCAGAGGAGATCTGGGAGGAAAAGGCAGATCAGATCCGTATCTATTCCGGTGCAAAATTTGAAATGCTCAAAGAGGCAGAGGCAGGAACCGTCTGTGCAGTTACAGGTCTTACCGAAACATATCCGGGAGAGGGACTTGGCATTGAGGCGGATTCTGCCATGCCGGTGCTGGAACCGGTACTGAATTATCAGATCATCCTTCCGGAGGGCTGTGACGCCCACAGGATGCTGAAAAGTCTGAAGGAGCTGGAGGAGGAAGAACCGCAGCTTCATATCATGTGGGATGAGCAGCTGGGAGAGATCCACGCCATGCTGATGGGCGAGGTACAGATCGAGATCCTGAAGCATCTGATCTGGGAGCGCTTTCATGTGGCAGTAGAATTTGGGACCGGTAATATCGTATACAAAGAAACCATTGCGGCACCGGTGGAAGGCGTGGGACATTTTGAACCGCTTCGTCATTATGCAGAGGTGCATCTTCTTCTGGAACCGGGAGAGAGAGGAAGCGGACTGCAGTTTTTTACTGCGGCAAATGAAGATCAGCTGGATCGGAACTGGCAGCGGCTAATCCTGACACATCTGGAGGAAAAAGAGCATCTGGGAGTCCTTACCGGATCACCCATCACCGATATGCAGATCACACTTCTCACCGGGCGGGCACATCAGAAGCATACGGAAGGTGGAGATTTCCGGCAGGCGACCTACCGTGCTGTGCGCCAGGGCCTCAAGAAAGCAGAGACAGTTCTTCTGGAACCCTATTACAGCTTCCGACTTGAGGTTCCGGCAGAAAATGTAGGACGTGCCATGACGGATATCCAGAGGATGCAGGGAACCTTTCAGGGGCCGGAAACCCAGGGAGAGCTGTCGGTGATCACAGGAAGTGCGCCGGTGGCAAAAATGAGGGATTATCAGAGCCAGGTAGTTTCCTACACAAGAGGCAGAGGTCATCTGACCTGTACTCTGAAGGGCTATGAACCCTGTCAGGATCAGGAGCAGATCGCAGAGGAGATCGGATATGATTCCGAGAGAGATCTTGAGAATCCTACAGGCTCTGTATTCTGTGCCCATGGAGCAGGCTTCGTGGTTCCCTGGTATGAGGTAGAAGAATATATGCATTTGGAAGGAGCTCAGCTTTCGGACAGTAATGATGCCTATGAGGATTCCGACAACAGCTCTGCAGGAGTGCGTTCAGTTCAGGGAACAGCCAAAAACAGTCCGGATTACAGAACAGCCAATGCCGGCCGTGGAAAATATACCTCCATGTATGGAAGCTACGAAGAGGAAAAAGAACTGAAGGCAATCTTTGAGAAAACCTTTGGTCCGGTGAGCTCAAAGAAATACAGCAGTAACAGCCGAAGCTTCGGAAATCCGGAAAGCGGAAGCAGCTTTTCCGGGAAGGGAGGCAAAGGTGCAGCAGATTCCGGCCTTCCGGCAAAAACCGGTCACGGCGCCTGGAGAAACAGCAGTCCGGCCATCCACAGAGAGGACTATCTGCTGGTGGACGGCTGCAATATCATATTTGCCTGGGAGGATTTAAGAGATCTGGCACAGGCAGACTTTCATGCGGCACAGTCCAGGTTAATGGACATACTAAGCGATTATCAGGGGATCAAGGGCTGCATCCTGATCCTGGTATTTGATGCCTACCGTGTGGAGGGCCATCCGGAGGAAACCTTCCAGTATCATAACATTCATGTTGTCTATACAAAAGAAGCGGAAACGGCAGACCAGTATATTGAACGCACTGTCCATAAAATCGGACGGAAGCATAACGTGACAGTTGCCACATCAGACGGACTGGAGCAGATCATCATTATGGGACAGGGAGCTGCCAGGATCTCAGCGCGCGGATTCAAAGATGAGATCGCTTCCGCAAAACAGCAGATGAGAGAAGAATGGCAGGAGCGCAGAGACAACAGCAAAACCTATCTCTTTGACAGTATGACACCGGAACTGAAATCTCATATGGAAGACATCCGTCTGGGAAGAAAGAAAAAAGAAGAATTATAACAAAAAATATATGCCCTCATTGTGGGCATATTTCACAAAAATAAAAAAACTTTTTGAATTCTTTTGCAAATAAATGGGAAAAGTAGTAAAATAAGGATAGAATCCTCAGTGAGAAGCTCCTTGTCTGGATATATAACCTGGCAGGGAGCTTTCATTAGAGCACAATAAGCGCCAGGATAACAAAAGAAAAGTAAAAAAATGAAAGGAAGTGGAAAAATGTTTGAAACAGGCGAATATGTTGTGTATGGTCGTACCGGCATCTGCCAGGTAACAGGAGTTACCACAATGAGGGTGGATGGTTCCTCCGGCGAGAAGCTTTATTATGTACTGAGGCCCGGAGGAGAAACAGATGGGAAGATATTTACACCGGTGGAAGGTGGAAAGCAGGTGCTTCGCGGAATCATTACAAGGGAAGAAGCGGAGAGGCTTATCGATGAGATCCCATCCATTGAGACACTGAGTATTGAGAATGAGAAATTCCGGGAGGATAGCTACAAGAAATGCATCCGTACCTGTGAATGCAGAGATCTTCTTCGGATCATCAAGACGATCTACGTCAGAAAACAGGCCAGATTATCTCATGGCAAAAAAACAACCGCTACAGACGAGCGGTATCTGAAGCTTGCAGAGGATCATCTCTATTCTGAATTTTCCATGTTACTGGATATCCCCAAAGAACATATGGCAGATTATATTGAACAGCGAGTACACCAGCAGAAGGAAGCCGAAGAACAGGTATGCGCTGTTTGACAAAGCAGAGCGTATCTGCTATGGTATTTCCGGTAACCTTCCAGAAATCCTGTATCTGTGACAGAAGCTTCACAGGAAGTGGAGAACAGATCCAGGATCAGTCTGAATGTTATAAAGAAAAGGAGATGCCAGAGAAATGAGAGAACAGCTTACCCGCAAGGATGTTGAAAAAATAGAGCAGGAGATCGAACACCGTAAACTGGTAGTACGTAAGGAAGCCATTGAGGCGGTCAAGGAGGCACGTGCCCAGGGAGACTTAAGTGAGAACTTTGAGTATTATGCAGCCAAGAAGCATAAGAATCAGAACGAGAGCCGCATCCGTTATCTGGAGAGGATGCTGAAGACTGCATCCATTGTATCCGATGCTTCCAGATCTGACGAAGTGGGAATGGACGATATCGTGGAAGTCCTTTTTGAAGAAGATAATGAGGTGGAGAAGTACAAGCTGGTTACTTCCATCCGCGGAAATTCCATGGAAAACCGTATCAGTATTGAATCGCCTATCGGCAAGGCACTGCGCGGTCATCGTGTAGGAGACCGGGTGGAAGTAAAGGTCAATGATGATTACAGCTATTACCTTGTAATAAAATCCATCGACAAGACCGGATCTGAGGATGAGGAGATCCGCGGATTCTGATCACAGATCGCAGGGCAGCTCTGCTCATGAGCATGCAGCTCAGCGGAATGAGAATATCCGCAGCACAAAACACATCATAAGAATAAAAACCACTGTACGATATATAGGACAGAGAGATTCTGACGGGAAATCGGTTTCCCGTAACAGGATCCTCTGTTTTATTTTTTTTACACAGATTTTACATTCCAGTGGGGAAAATTTTACAATAGGCCGCTATTATGAAAATCGTTGAAATGAGAAAAAAGGAAATCAAACATATCAAAAAGAGAAAGTGAAGGAGAGTATTATGGACTTTTTCAGCGTACTGGCATTGCTTGGCGGCCTTGCTATTTTCCTTTATGGAATGAACTTAATGGGAGACGGGCTTGCGAAGGTTGCAGGCGGAAAGCTTGAGCGGATCCTGGAGACACTTACCTCCAATCCCATCAGAGCCGTTCTTCTTGGAATGGGTGTGACTGCAGTGATCCAGTCATCCTCGGCAACTACCGTTATGGTCGTTGGTTTTGTAAACTCGGGAATCATGAAGCTGTCCCAGGTTGTGGGAATCATTATGGGTGCCAATATCGGTACTACCGTAACCTCATGGATCTTAAGTCTTACAGGTATCCAGAGTGATAACTTTATTATCCGGCTTTTTAAGCCGACGTCATTTTCACCGATTCTGGCACTGATCGGCGTGGTTCTGATCATGTTTACAAAAAGCCAGAAGAAAAAGGACGTGGGAGCGATCTTTGTAGGCTTTGCGATCCTGATGTATGGAATGAATGCCATGAGCGGAGCTGTGGAACCTCTTGCAGAGGTACCGGAGTTTACCGGAATGCTGGTGAAATTCTCCAATCCGATCCTTGGAGTTGTGGCCGGAGCAGTGCTGACAGCGATCATCCAGTCGTCTTCCGCATCGGTTGGTATCCTCCAGGCACTGTGCCTTACCGGAATGGTACCGTTCAGTGCAGCACTTCCTATTATCATGGGACAGAATATCGGTACCTGTATCACTGCGATCCTTTCAGCCATCGGAGCCAGCAAAAACGCAAAACGTGCGGCTATGGTCCATCTGTATTTCAATCTGATCGGAACCATGCTGTTCATGGCAGTATTTTATGCGATAAATGCAGCAGTACATTTTTCATTTATGGCACAGGCAGCGACTCCGGCCGGGATCGCGATCCTGCACAGTGCCTTCAATATCACGGCAACTCTTGTTCTTCTTCCGTTTGGAAAGGCTCTGGAGAAGCTTGCCTGTCTTACTATCCGCGACAGGAAGGAAGAGGAGGAGAAGGTGGCAGCAGATCCGGATTTCATGATCCTGGAAAGCCGTTTTCTGGAGAAACCTGCATTTGCAGTTGAGCAGAGCAGGAATGCAGCGAAAAAAATGGCAGAGGATTCTCATAGAACTCTGTTTACCGCCCTGGACCTTCTGAAGAATTTCAGCGCAGAAGGAAAGGCTCTGGTGGAAGAAGCAGAGAAAAAGGTAGACCGTTATGAGGATGAACTTGGAACCTATCTTGTAAAACTGAACCAGAAGGATCTTTCCGTTCATGACAGTCACAGTGTTTCCATCATGCTCCACTGTATCGGTGATTTCGAGAGGATTTCCGATCACGGTGTGAACATCATGGAATCCGCACAGGAGCTTTATGAAAAAGGCCTGAAGTTTTCGGATAAGGCGCTGGAAGAGTTACGTGTCATGGAGCATGCGGTGGAAGACATTGTAGATATTGCTTACAAGGTTTACGAAAATCAGGATGTGCAGCTTGCGAGAGAGATCGAGCCACTGGAGGAAGTAATCGATGAACTCAGCAAGGAACTGAAGTACCGGCATATCCAGAGACTTCGCGCCGGAGAATGTACCATTGAAATGGGATTCATCCTGTCCGATGTGACTACCAGCCTGGAGCGTGTGGCAGATCACTGTTCCAATATCGGTGTTTGTGTGACACAGGTTCATGAAGATGCTTTTGATACACATCAGCACCTGAAGCAGATCAAACATGGGCCGGACGAAACCTTCTACCGTGCGCTGGAGGTGATCCGGAATCAGTATCAGCTTCCGGAAATAAAGGATGAGCAGGCGGCAGCCCAGATGGCAGCGGCAGGCAGCCAATAAAAAGATATCGAAATGCTATGCCCTGGTTATCTGTATCAGCAGACGGCCAGGGCTTGTGCAGTAAAAAGAAAGCAGTTATACTGAAGGCATGGAACAAAAAAGACCAGACGATTATGAAGTGCCAACGGCAAAAAACGAACAGAGAGGATATAGAATGATCTACTGTGTGGAAGATGAGAGAAATATCAGAGAGCTTCTTGTCTATACCCTGGAGACAACAGGCTTTGAGGCAGAAGGTTTTGAAACCGGGGCAGAACTTGACACAGCCATGAAAAAAAATATGCCGGAACTGATCCTGCTGGATATCATGCTCCCGGGTGAAGATGGGTATAATATTTTGAAACGACTGAAAAGTGACACCAGGACCCGGGATATCCCGGTGATCATGGTCACAGCCAAAGAAGCGGAGTTTGACAAGGTAAAAGGTCTGGAGGGCGGCGCAGATGATTACATCACCAAGCCCTTCGGGATGATGGAATTTGTAGCCAGGGTCAAAGCGGTCCTTCGGCGCTGCGCAAGGCAGAGCGAAGAGAGAGAGCTGTACTGTAAGGATCTTCGTGTCAATGTGTCCCGTCACGAAGTCAGCTATCAGGGTGAGGTGAAGGAGCTGACCAGAAAGGAATTCGAGCTTCTGGAATATCTTATGGAGAACAAAGGACTGGTCATGTCCAGAAACCAGATCCTGTGCCATGTGTGGGGCTATGATTTTGACGGAGAAACAAGGACTGTAGATGTTCATGTACGGACTCTCCGACAAAAGCTGGGGGAGGCCGGAAATCTGATTGAGACAGTGCGTGGCGTGGGATACCGGATCGGAGATCATGTATGAAAAAGAAAATTCTGCATCATACAAGCATTATGATCATTTTTGCTGTTCTTGTCACGTTTCTGGCAGCAAGTGTGATCACCTACAATAAATTAAACACATACATGCAGCGTGGAGTCCGTGAGGAAGCGCAGTATATCTGCCTTGCCATGGATGAGTATGGAGATTCCTTTCTCACAAAAAAGCTTCGGACAGTATCATCAAGTCGTGTGACTCTCATCCGTAAAGACGGAACCGTTCTCTACGATTCTGAGACCTCTCCGAAAAAACTGGCAAATCACAGTGATCGTCCGGAATTTATACAGGCAGAAAAAAATGGAAAAAGCGAAAGCATCCGTTATTCAGAAACCTTTGCAAAAAAGACCTTTTATTATGCGATGAAGCTGGATGACGGAAACGTGCTCCGTGTAGGAAAAACCGTAGACTCCATATATTCCACATGGATCTCAAGTCTTGCTGTGCTGGGACTTCTGATGCTCCTGGTACTGATCCTGGAGTTTGTTTTTGCACAGAGACAGACCAGAGAGCTGATCCGTCCGGTCAACGAGCTGGATCTGGAGCATCCGCTGAACAATGTGTGCTATGAGGAGCTGCGTCCCCTTCTTGTGCGGGTGGATGAACAGAACCGGCAGATCCGGCAGCAGGTAAAAGAACTGAAGGAGGCAGAGGAGATCCGGAAGGAATTTTCTGCAAATGTTTCCCATGAGCTGAAGACCCCGCTGATGTCCATTTCCGGTTATGCGGAGCTTATGATGAACGGCATGGTTCCGGCAGATCATATACAGGAATTTTCCGGAAGGATCTACCATGAATCAATAAGACTTTCCAATCTGGTAGCGGATATCATCCAGCTTTCCAGACTGGATGAAAGCAACAGTGAGGTTCCTTTTGAAGAGGTGGATCTTTATGAGCTTGCGGAAGACGTAAGAAATAATCTCAGACATCCTGCCGGAAAGAAAAATATTTTCCTTGAGCTTGCCGGAAGTGCAGAGAAGATCAAGGGTGTCCGCCATGTACTCTATGAGATGCTTTTTAATATTGCAGACAATGCAGTTCGCTATACAGAACAGAATGGTCATGTGCGGATCATAGTAGGCAACCGGAAAGGGCATCCGTTCTACTGTGTGGCAGATGACGGGATCGGAATCCCGAAAAGTGAACAGGGAAGGATCTTTGAGCGCTTTTACCGGGTAGACAAAAGCCATTCCAGACAGACCGGCGGAACAGGTCTGGGGCTTTCCATTGTGAAGCATGGAGCAACGCTTCATCATGCACAGATCAACGTGGAAAGTGAACAGGGAGTTGGAACCAGGATGGAGATCGTTTTCCCGGAGAATACTTCTGACCGAAAATAAACTGAAAATAATCAGTAGGATTTCACGGTGAAGTGTAGTATAATAAAAAAAGGTTCAAAGGCCGGTCGGATGAGAATCTGACCGGCTTAAAATATGTATGGGAAAAAATCCCTGTATTTCTAAAAATCAGGAGGAACAAAATTATGAAAGAGCCGGTTCTGGTAGTAATGGCAGCAGGAATGGGAAGCCGCTACGGCGGACTGAAACAGATCGATCCTGTAGATCAGGAAGGTCATATCATCATGGATTTTTCCATTTATGATGCCGTACGTGCAGGCTTTAAGAAAGTGATATTCATCATAAAAAAAGAGAATGAACAGGATTTCCGCGATGCCATCGGCGACCGCTTAAGTGACAAGGTGGAGATCGTTTATGTGCATCAGGATCTCAACAACATCCCGGAAGGCTTCCAGGTTCCGGAAGGCCGTGTGAAGCCATGGGGAACCGGACATGCGGTATTAAGCTGTGCCGGAGAGATCGACGGACCGTTTGTGGTGATCAATGCAGATGATTATTATGGAACCCATGCCTTTAAGATGGCGTATGATTTCCTGATCCAGGCCCAGGAGGACACCGTACCTGCCCAGTATATGATGGTAGGCTACCGTCTTGAGAATACCCTGACAGACAACGGCTACGTTTCCAGAGGTGTCTGTGAGACAGATGAAAATGGATATCTTGCAGATATCAATGAGCGAACACACATTGAGAAACGTGACGGCGGAGCAGCCTACACAGAGGACGATGGAAAAACCTGGACAAGTCTCCCGGGAGAGACTCCGGTATCCATGAACATGTGGGGATTCACCGGCGGATTTATGAAAGAGCTGGTAAAACGCTTCCCGGTATTCCTTGAAAAGAGCATCCCGGAAAATCCTCTGAAATGCGAATATTTCCTTCCGTTTGTAGTTGACGAGCTCCTCCAGGAAAAAAAGGCAGCAGTCAGGGTCCTTACCACACAGGATAAATGGTACGGAGTGACCTATAAAGAGGACAAACCGGTAGTGGTAGCCGCGATCCAGAATCTGAAGGATCAGGGACTTTATCCGCAGGGACTCTGGGATTAAGTAGTAAACCTGGTTTTCTGCTATTGTGGAAACAAAGGAACAGTGCTAAAATAAACAGGAACAGTTAGATCCAATAGAGGAGGAGAAAAACTATGGCAATTTTAGTAACAGGTGGAGCAGGATACATTGGAAGTCATACCGTTGTAGAGCTGCAGAGCGCAGGATATGATGTTGTAGTAGTTGACAATTTATGCAATTCCAGTGAGAAGGCTCTGGACAGAGTATCCAAGATCACAGGCAAACCGGTGAAATTCTATAAAGCAGATATCCTGGACCGCGAAGCATTAAATGAAGTTTTTGACAAAGAAGAGATCGACTCCTGTATTCATTTTGCAGGACTGAAAGCAGTTGGTGAATCTGTTGCCAAGCCGTGGGAGTATTATGAGAACAATATCGCAGGAACCCTTACTCTTGTAGACGTGATGAGAAAACATAATGTTAAAAATATTATTTTCTCTTCCTCAGCAACCGTATACGGAGATCCGGCAATGATCCCGATCACCGAGGAGTGCCCGAAGGGACAGTGTACCAACCCATATGGCTGGACCAAATCCATGCTGGAGCAGATCCTTACAGACATCCAGAAGGCAGACCCGGAGTGGAACGTAGTTCTTCTTCGTTACTTCAACCCGATCGGTGCTCATAAGAGCGGAACCATCGGTGAGAATCCAAATGGTATCCCGAACAACCTGATGCCATATATCACACAGGTAGCAGTAGGCAAGCTGAAAGAGCTTGGCGTATTCGGAAACGATTACGATACACCGGATGGAACAGGTGTCCGTGACTACATCCACGTAGTAGACCTTGCCAAGGGCCATGTAAAAGCCCTTAAGAAGCTAGAAGACAATTCCGGATTAAGCATCTACAACCTTGGAACCGGAAAAGGCTACAGTGTTCTTGATATCGTTAAGAACTTTGAGGCAGCTACCGGCGTTAAGATCCCATATGTAATCAAACCACGCCGCCCAGGCGACATCGCAACCTGCTACTCCGATGCAACCAAAGCTGAGAAAGAACTTGGCTGGAAGGCAGAGAACGGAATCCGCGAGATGTGTGCAGACTCCTGGAGATGGCAGAGCCAGAACCCTAATGGATATGAGGCTTAAGGAATAGAAAGCTTAATTACATAAAAACATAAAAGCGATATAAAACACGGCAGACAGCCCCGGAGGGATGTCTGCCGTGTTGTTTTTTTGAGGGTAAAAAAGTCGCTTATCATTTCCATAAGCGACAAACAGGCCGGAAACCCGTATAAATGCGGACTTCCGGCCTGCTTTGACCATAATTCTGACTGCTAATAGTTCAGCTTTTCCATGCACTTCTGCTTTTGTTTTATGCTGCTGTGTACATAAATATCCATGGTGATCTTGACGGACGAATGTCCCAGAATTTCAGAAAGTGTCTTGCTGTCAAATCCCATTTCCGTACAACGGGTGGCAAAAGCATGCCGGAGAGAATGAATGTTGATACTGGGGATTTCACATTGCTGAAGGAGCTTCTGGAATTTACGCTGTATATTTCTGGGCTCCATACATTTACGGTTCGTACCCGTCAGCAGGTATGAATCAGGTTCAGCAGCAATCCGTTTCATTTTTTTCAATAAAAAATCAGGGATTGGAATATCCCTGATGGATGAGACTGATTTAGGAGGACCTATCATTAAAACGGTTTTGGGTTCGTCATCAGATTCACCAGAATAATCAAGATTTTTTATCCGTGAGATCGTTCGCCTTATATGTAGCAGCTTTTTATCAAAATCAATATCTTCCCACCGGATACCGCTGAGCTCACCAACGCGGATCCCTGTATAAATACATAGCAGGATGCCGATGGGAAATTCTGAGTCCTCAGCAGAGAGAACTGTGATCAGCTTTGTGAGATGTTCATGAGAAATAAGCTGAAAAGGACTGGTATTTATTTTGGGATACCGAAATTCCAGCTGTGAAAGATTCAGATACCCCTGTTTTTCACCATAGCGTAAAATACTGTGGAACAGGATCAGAAGATTTTTGATGGTACGTGGCGAAAGCCCCTGCTGTTTCAGCTTTTCAGAGAAGGAATATACAGAAGCAGAAGAGATGTATTTCAACGGCATATCACCAAATTCCGGAAGGATATGTGTATCAAGAAGTGTTTCATAGCAGGCATAGGTGCTGAGCTTTACAGCGTAACGCATGGATAACATCCATTCTTCACTGAGGTTTCGAAATACATAACACTTTCCCGGAGAGTTTTGAAGATTATTCTGACATAAAATAGCCAGCTTTTTCTTTTTTACAGCCTCGTATGTACGACCATACAGATATCCGTACTGGATCCGTCCATTCTGGTCACGACATTTTTCATAGCGCGCCTCCCATCTTCCGTCTTTCCTTTTTCTGATATTTTCCCCTTTTCTAGGCATAATCGTAGTCTCCTTTTCGCACTATTATAGCAAAAGTCTGACCATTTTTGTGACCACTAATAAGCGAAAAAAAGAAAAATTTGTCGTATATAAAAAAATTTAACCGAAAAAAACTGCATTTTTGGTCGAAAGTGGTGCATTTTTCGTATCTTGACAGTGACAGGGTGCAATGCTATCATTGATTAAGATTCAAAAACTATGCAATTTGAGAGAAAATCACCTGTCGCTTATGGAAATGATAAGTGACAAAAATAATAATTTAGATAAGTTATATTATAATGATTTTTCTTTGCAAAAAACGGAGAACCAAAATGAAAGAACCGGAAACCGGAAAAAAAGAAAACACCGGAAAAAGCGGCTACAGCATCACAACCTGGCGACTGCATCTCTGGTGCAGACATCCGGAATGGCTGCGGACCACACAGGAATTTTATAACCGGATCGCTGAATTTTATTACAACCTGCTTCTGGATCATACGGATCTCTGGGAAATGGGAAGCCAGCAGACTTTACGCGAGCTGGAGATCATGAGCATTCCGGGACGAGGCGGACGCATACCATCAGATCCCCTCCCCTGGCAAAAGGTTCCACTGTATTTTCGAAGAGCAGCAGCCAATGAAGGAATTGCTTCAGCCAAAAGCTATCTCAGCCGTTTTGCCCAGGATGAGAAGATCGGCAGAGCAGAGAAACTAAATGCAGCAGTTACCTATTACAAAGGAATGTATCAGGATTTTTCCGCTAAAGAGATCACGTTGCGTGTCTGGACAGGAGACACATGGACCTGGATGCATTGCCGGCTGTCAGGCAGAGACTTTCCGGAAAACGCCAGACTCATGTCACCATCCGTAGTTTTTGAATACAAATATGACATGCTGCATGTTCCAGTACGTCAGAACAATGAAAATACAGCAACCGTACGTCAGAGGATGCAGGCAGGATGCAGGATACTCTGTATTCAGTTTACAAACAGTGATGCCTTTGCAGCAGGCGTTGTTCTGGACGGAACCGGTCAGGAGATCGCAGTGAAGTTCTGGAAAGGCGGAAATGAATACAGCCACCATTGCAGAAAGCTTCTGGAAAAGATCCAGAAGTCCCAGGAAGCCACCGGAGGCAGACAGACAGGCAGAGTTGATCAGAAATACTGGATGCATCTGAAACATCTTTCTGAACACTATGGACACCAGGTCACAAGCCAGATCTTACGTTTTGCTGTAGAGCAGGACGTTTCTGTGATCGTACTTCCACGTTATAACCAGGAATATTCCAGAAACGTCATGAAAGGCTCAGGAAACTGGGGCCCGCTCCACTTAAGCACCAGGATCCGCCAGTATCTGGACTACAAAGCATGGAAAAACGGAATCATTGTTATCGAAGCCCACGCCACCGGCATCAGCACAAACTGTGCCAGATGCGGCGCAGAAATCATTCGGACTGACACCAGAACAGAACTATGCTGCTGCGCCAATGGACATCAGACGAACCGATATCTGAATGCTGTGAGAAATCTCGGGAAAAAGTGCCTGACACAGTTTGGACGCGGAGCATGAAGGGAAGAACAAAGGAAACAGAATATCAGTATGAAAAGCGAGCGGGTGGATTGACCTTATGGCATGTCAGAAAACAGATGTCATAAGGTCAGTGCATCGGCTTTGCCGTGCTGACAAAAAGAAAGCGAAAGCAAAACACGGTGTATATCAGTGATAAACACCGTCGGGTTGAATACCGCCTGTCGTGTGTGTACCTGAAGAAGGTGCGGGCACGGCGAAGAATGTGCCGGCTTTTGAGTTGGGGAGTGTATTCGAAGTTATGAAAAATAAAAACTTGCATATGGAGGATGAATAGAAAAAAGAGAGAAAGCATGTAAGGAAATATTGAAATGACGAAGAATACGCCTACAGTAAAAATTATAGTAGCAACACATAAAAAATATGAAATGCCTCAAGATGCAATGTATCTTCCACTGCATGTTGGCGCAGAGGGAAAAACAGATCAGAATGGAAATCCGCTGGATTTAGGGTATCAAAAAGATAATACAGGAGAAAACATTTCAAACAAAAACGCTGCGTATTGTGAGCTTACAGGCTTATATTGGGCGTGGAAAAATCTTGACACGGATTATACAGGATTGGCACATTACAGACGCCATTTTGGAAAGAAAACCAAGGCACCATTTGAAGGTGTTCTTACGTATAATGAGTTGCGCCCAATGTTGGAAAAATATAAAATTTTTGTACCTAAAAAAAGAAAGTATTATATAGAAACCTTATATTCCCATTATGAACATACACATTATGCATCTCAATTAGATATCACCAGAGAGATAATCGCTGAAAAATATCCCGATTATCTGAAAAGTTATGATGAAGTTGTAAAACACACTTACGGATATATGTTCAATATGATGATCATGCAAAAACGATATCTGAATGATTATTGTGAATGGTTATTTGATATTCTCTTCGAGTTAGAAAAACGCATTGATCCACAGGAATTATCAGCATTTCAGGGGCGATTTTATGGAAGAGTAAGCGAGATAATATTTAATGTGTGGCTTGATGCTGAGATTAAACTAGGGAAAATTAAGAAAAATGAGATTAAAGAGTTGCCTTACCAGCATATGGAAAAGATTAATTGGTGGAAAAAGAGTACAGCGTTTTTAAAAGCTAAGTTTGTTGGAAAAAGATATGAAGGGAGCTTTTAAATAAGAGGATTATGAATGAAAAAATATTAATTTCATATATTATTCCAGCATATAATGCGGCTGATACATTAGAAAGAGCTGTGGAAAGTATTACACATACTTGTAACATGGAGAAATGTGAAATATTGATTGTTGAAAATGGATCAACTGATTACACCAATAGTGTTGCATTAAAATTAATTCAAAAATATGGAGAAAATGTTAAACTAATTCATTCGGAAAAAGGAGTGTCAAGAGCTAGAAATGAAGGATTGAAAAACGCCAGAGGAGAATGGATTGTCTTTGTCGATGCAGATGATTATATAGTATCTAAAAGCAAAAAATATATTTACGAAGATATATTAAATGCTAAAGCGGATTTGTATGTATATAGTTACGAGATTGGTAATAGAGCAAATTATATAAACAATAAAGAAGAGAAAACATATTATTTTAATGACTCTGCAGAAAAAATGAAGTTGGAAATGATCGCAAATCCAACAAAATTCATGCAGGTTTGGGGAAAGATTTTTAGGAAAAGCATTATTTATGAAAATAGAATTGGCTTTAATACAAAAATGCAGCTTTCAGAGGATAGTGATTTTACATTACATTATTTAATGCATTGTTCCAGAATTAGCATAAGTGATACGATATTTTACCATTATTCTATAGACAATGAGTCTACGATGAGGAGTAACGCAGATAAAAAAGTACTTCAATATATTGAAGCTATGAATATAACGAGTAAGTATATTAAAAAACAACATGAAAATGTACAATTGGCATTTAATGATTATATTTTAATGCATTTAAATATAGCCTGTGTTAGAGGTATATTTTGCGTTAATAATAAAGAAAATTATATAAAAAAAATAGAGCATATAAAAAAAATTATAAATACACCTGTATTCAAAGATGCGATAAAAAAGTTCCATATAAAGAATAATTTTTCAGCGAGAACATTGCCTGTTTTTTTTATGAAATATAAATTGGTTCATATTGCAAGTATCATATATATTGTGCGGGCATATCAAAATTATATTTACGAAAAAAGTAGAAATTAAAATAGTCAAACATTAAATTGTGAGGAAACCTATGTATAAAATATTAGTTTTTGGTATGACAGAAAATCCAGGTGGGGTAGAGAGTGTTATTATGAATTACTATCATTACATGGATAAGAATACCTTTCATTTTGATTTTTTATGTAATTCATATAATAAAATCGCTTTCGAAGAAGAAATTATTTCCAATGGCTCACAAACATTTCATTTTCCTGCGAGAAGTAAAAATTATAAAAAATACAAAAAAGAATTAAAAAATTTTTTTGAAAATAATGCCTCTAAGTATGATGCAATATGGGTGAATGTGTGTAGTCTTGCCAATATTGATTATCTGAAAATGGCAAAAAAATATGGAATAAAAAGAAGAATTATACATAGCCATAATTCTCAAAATATGGATAGCAGGTTAAGAGGAATTTTACATAAATATAATAAAAAAAGAATTGCTTATTATGTAACGGATTTTTGGAGCTGCTCAAAAGAAGCTTCGGAATGGTTTTATGATTCTTCAATAATAAAAAAATCTATTATTATCAGTAATGCGATAGACGTAGAAAAATATTGTTTTGATGATGTGAAGCGAAAAAAATTGCGGCGAGATTTGAAGTGGGAAGAAAATTATATCATAGGAAATATAGGAAGGTTGCATTTCCAAAAAAATCAAATGTTTATTTTAGACATATTTGAAAAACTTATAAAAAAAGAACCAAAAGTAAGATTGATTTTAATAGGTGATGGAGAAGACAAGACAAAGCTTGAAAAAGAGATTGATAAAAAGAAACTAAATAAGTATGTATATATGGCCGGAATTCAGAAAGACATATGTGGATGGTTGAGTACATTCGATCTGTTTTTGTTTCCATCTAAATTTGAAGGCCTCAGCATGGCTGCGATGGAAGCTCAGGCAAATGGAGTACCTATGTTAGCATCTGACAGTGTAATTCCTAAAGAAGTTAAAATTAATCCATCATTTATATTTTGGAATTTGGAAAATTCAGCGGAGTCTTGGGCAGAAGAAATTTTAAATATCAAAGAAAATATAAACCGAGTGTCCCAAAAGGAGATAGTGGATAATTTTACAATGCGAGGATACGAAATTCATACTGAAGCAAAAAAATTAGAAAAAATATTGTTGAATGGTGTGGTGAACAAATAAGTTTAAAAATAAAAGAAACAGTAGTGGAATAATGGACTGATAAAGAGAAAATATAAAAAAACAATCAGACAATAAGGCTATTTCTATGAGACGTTTAATAGGGAAGAAAGATAGGAGCGCGTTTTATGGATATATATCGCACAATAACTATTTAACCTTTATATATTAAAGAAAGGACAGTGAGATAAGAGATTTGTGTTTTATCTCTGTAAAGTATGAGAAAGTTAGATAATACGGAAGTTAAAAAGTATATTTTGAATATATTATGTGAGTTTGCGGCATTCTGTGATCAGAATGGGCTGAGATATTATTTATCGGGAGGAACTTTGTTAGGAGCAGTACGCCATAAAGGGTTTATTCCATGGGATGATGATGTTGATTTATTAATGCCACGTCCAGATTTTGATAAATTACATGATTTATTAAGAAAAGGAAATATTCGACCATATTATAAATTAATCAGTCTACAGATGGGAAATAGTTTTTGGCCATTTGCCAAAATTATTGATACAAGAACCTATGTAAAAAATGAATATTCAAATGTTGATCAACATTTGTGGATTGATATTTTTCCGATGGATGGTATTCCGGATGATAAGGAAGAAAGTGATATATTGTTGAGTAAAGCGGAACCATTAAAAAAATGGATTAATCGATGCAGTGCAACTATAGGAAAAGGAAAAGGTTTTGTACGAAGTATAGTTAAAATACCGATGATTCTTTTTTTGCGAATGTATACACCAGAAAGATTTGGGAGAAAATTAGATAAGCTGGCTCATCAGTATGATTTTGACAAACAGGAGTATATTGGTGGAGTTGCTTGGAGTTTGGGTCCTAATGAAAGAATGAAAAAGAAAGAATACTTACCATATAATGATGTGGAATTTTGTGGGAAAAAATTTCATGCGCCAGCATGTTGGAAGTTTTATTTGACACAAATATATGGAGACTATATGCAACTTCCGCCAGAAAGTAAGCGGATAAATCATGAGTTTGATGCTTATATTGAGGGATGATTGAGGGAAAGGCGGATATAATAAATGAATTATTATGTTGTGGAAACCGATAAACATAAGTTGATACAAAAAACAGCTGGAGTTAAAGCCAGACAAGATGTAGAAACTATTTTTAAGTGGAATAATTTTAAAAAAATTGAGATTCCATGCCTGATAGAAGGACGTGAAAACAAAACAAGATTAGGAAAAATAAAAGCACATTATGATGTTTATATGTTATGGAAGAATGCATTAAAAAAAATAAAAAAAAATGATTGGATATATATTCAGTTTCCATTGTTAGAACATACAATGCTGTTTTCATTACTTATAAAAAATTTGGAAAAGAGAGGAATACATACTTCAATAATCATACATGACGTTGAGGCAATTCGTTTTACATTAAGAAATGATGTTCCATTATCTCGAAAAATTAGAATGAGATTTGAAGAAATTAGTTCATTTAAGAATTGCAGTAAAATCATTGTGCATAATGAAAAAATGAAGTCATTTATGCATGAAAAATGGAAAATACATAAAGATAAAATGGATATATTAGGAATATTTGATTATTTAGTTGAGAATTATAATGAAGAATTATTAGAAAAGAGAAACTTAAGCAGAAAAGGTCCAGTTATCATAGCGGGAGCATTGAGTAAACACAAGGCTGGATATATATATAATTTACCGGAAAATTGTAACTTTAATTTATATGGGATTAATTTTGAACGAGAAAAAGCTTCTTCAAATACAAATTATGTTGGGGCATTTAATCCAGAAGAATTAATTTATAATCTACAAGGTAGTTTTGGCTTGGTCTGGGATGGGGACAGCAGTGCTACTTGTACTGGAGTTTATGGAGATTATCTTAAAATTAATAATCCGCATAAGACATCAATGTATTTGGCAGCTGGAATTCCTGTAATTATATGGGAAGAAGCTGCATTAGCAAATTTTATTAAGAAAAATCATTGTGGAATAACAATAAAGTCAACAGATGAAATTAGAAACATAATAGACAATATGCTCGATGAAGAATATGAAACATTAAAAGCTAATGCGTGCAAAATTGGTGGGAAATTAAGAAGAGGATATTTCTTAAAAAGTGCAATGAAACAAAGTATATAATATTTGTGAAGTTATATTGAACTTCTAATATATGAGGAACAGGTGAAAATGTTTAATCTTATAGTACTTATTTTAGTAACAATTGTATTTTTAATGTTTGGGTATTTAATTACTCATGTAGATATTTTTTCTCCATTTTGCGTTTTTTGTGAAATGTTTTTAATTGCAGAATTTTTGTGCCTTTTTTTTTCAAGGATGTACAAGGTAGAAATTCATTTGAATACTATTTTAGTAATTGCTTTAGGAATGATTTCATTTGGAATTGTTAGTGCTTTTTTTTACATGAAAAGAGTTGATGTTCGAAATTATGGAGAACAACATTCCAGAAATTATATTTCTATAAATTATTTGATTCAACTAGTATTTCTTATTTTGGAAGTTCTAGTAGTGTTTTATCATGCTAAATATATAAAAGATGTTGTAGCTGCGTTTGGGTATAGTACTTCATCAATTTTTGATATAGCCGGCAAGTACCATGTCATTGCACTGTTCAATTATAATAATTTTATTGAAAAGGCAGTCTCTGCATCTTTTATATATAGACATGGTATTGTTTGGATAACTGCATATGCATATGTATTGCTTTATATTTTAATTAATAATTTAGCCGTAAAGAAAAAAATAGAAATTATACAGATAATATATTTGGGAATTTATGCATTTGATCAGATGTTATCAGGTGGTAGAACTGCATTATTTAGGATGATAACTGCAATTTTGATAATAACGGTAATATGTTTTGGACTTAATAAACGTCGAAATTTTACAAAGTTATTATTTAAAATTGTAGGTATTATTTTTGGAATAATTTTATTACTTATCGGAATCAATATGCTTTTAAATCGTACGGGTGAGAATAGCACTTTAAATCTAATTCTGGAATCAATCTATGTATATATTGGAGCTCCAATACAAAATTTGGATACGTATTTACAAGGAACTCGTCATACACCTGAATTGTGGGGCAGTCAGGTGTTTCGTAATATCTATACATACTTGGGAGGAAAATATGGAATAAGTCAATATTTATATCAATTAGATCTTCCATTTTTAAAACATAATGGATTAAATACTGGTAATGTATATACAACCTTTTATCAGTTTTATTATGATTTTGGTTATGATGGTATTGTACCGCTTATGGCAATAATTGCTTTATATTTTAGTTGTGCTTATAGAAAAATATATAACAATAAACCTTTTACAATAATAATATATGCATATTTATTTAATGATTTAATTATGTTGATTTTTTCAGACAGATTTTACGAAACGGTAGCATCAATAGGTTTTGTGAAGCACTTGTTAGTCACATTTATATTATATAAGGTGTTGATTGATAAAGGAGTTGCATTGGAGTATAGACATGGGATTAAACTTAAATTCAAAAGGCAAAAGAAAACAGTAATACCAATGGGAACAAATTAGAACAAAAAATGGACAAATAATCAAGAGATAATTGAATTTGATTAACACGAGCTAGAGACTAGGAGGTTCAAGGGATGAATATTGCAGTGATTTTTGCTGGAGGTGTTGGAAGCCGTATGCATAGTAAAGATCGACCGAAACAGTTTCTTGAAATGTATAATAAACCAATAATAATACATACATTGGAATATTTTGAAAACCATTCTATGATAGATGCGATTGTGGTTGTGTGTATAAAAGATTGGATTCCATATTTAAATAAACTTCTTTATAAATTTCGTATTGAAAAAGTAAAATCTGTAGTTCCTGGAGGGGAAACAGGTCAATTATCCATATACAATGGTCTTAAATCTGCAAAACAGATTGCAAAAGATGAAAAAAGCATTGTTTTAATTCATGATGGCGTTAGACCATTGATTAATGAGAAAGTAATTAGTGATAATATTCAATCGGTGATTAAATATGGTTCTGCAATCACAACAGCTAAAGTAAAAGAGACAATACTTGTTGTTAATGAGGGAACAGCAACAATTGATTATGTCCCAAGTCGGAACAATTCAAGAGTTGCCAAAGCTCCACAAAGTTTTTGGCTAGATGATATTTTGAAAGCTCATGAAAAAGCACTTTCAGAAGGTGAAAAGAATTGTATTGATTCTTGCACAATGATGCAAAGATATGGATATGATCTTTATCTGATTGATGGACCAGGAGAAAATATTAAAATTACAACACCAGAAGATTTTTATACTATGCGAGCTATTCTTGAAGCAAAAGAAAATGAGCAAATATATGGGCTTGAATAAGGATAATAAAAAGCTTATAAAGAAAAATAAATTAAAGGAGGAGATGCTGGATGAGAAAAGGACCGCTAGAGGATGATTTGCAATATATCGCAAAATATCCGTTACAGTATGAGCAGCTGAAGGAAACCACTGTTCTGGTAACTGGGGCAACTGGGCTTATCGGAGCTTCAATAGTAAGAGCACTTATAGCAGTAGAAGGTATTCATATTATTGCATTAGTGAGAAATATTGAAAAAGCAAATAAATTATATAGTAGACATGAGTTGGACAATATTGAGCTTATTGTTGGTGATATCACATTTCCTATTAATGTTAATAAAAAAGTTGACTGGATCTTTCATTGTGCTGCTGTAACAACATCTAAATTAATGATTGAAAAACCAGTAGAGACATTATCTACAGCAATAGAAGGTACAAAAAATATTTTAGAACTTGCTTGTAAAAATGAATGTAAATCAATGGTATATATTTCATCAATGGAAATGTATGGAACATTTAATAATTCTGATACAGAGATAACAGAAGATAAGATTGGTTACATTAATCCATTGAAAGTACGTAGTAATTATCCTGAAAGTAAGCGGTTATGCGAAAATATGTGTGTTGCATATATGAGAGAATACGGAGTTAAAGTCAAGATTGCTAGGTTAGCACAAACGTTTGGCGCAGGAATTTTGCCAGGGGAGAATCGTGTATTTGCTCAATTTGCTAAAAGCGTAATTTCAGGAAGAGATATAGTATTGCATACGAGAGGATTATCGGAAGGAAATTATTGTTATACTCGAGATTGTGTTTTAGGATTATTTATAATTTTACTTTACGGAGAAAATGGTGAAGCATATAATGTGGCAAATCCAAAATCACATACTACAATTGCAGAAATGGCGCATATGGTTGCGGATAAAATTTCAAATGGGAAAATTAAAGTAATATACGATATTCCTAAAGATAATGTATTTGGTTATGCAGAAGATACGAAAATGAAGTTAAATTCTGATAAATTACAAGCTTTAGGGTGGACACCAGAAATAGGCTTAGAGGATGCATATAAGAGAATGATTGAACAGATGAAGATTGAGGAAATATAGAGTAAGTACGAAAATCTTATAAGTAAGAGAGTAGAAAAAATAAATGAAAAAGAAATCAATAAAACTAAATTTTGTTATGAATATAATTCTGACAATGTCTTCTTTCATTTTTCCATTGATAACTTTTCCGTATGTATCAAGAGTTTTATTGCCAGTTGGAACAGGAAAAGTGTCGATGGCAACATCTGTTATTACATATTTTTCTATGTTTGCTCAATTAGGTATTCCTACATATGGAATTCGGGCGTGTGCAAAAGTTAGGGATAATCGTGAGAAACTTTCCAAGGTGGCACAGGAACTTTTGATCATTAATATAATCATGAGTATGATTTCTTATATGGTATTGATTATATTGTTGTTTTATGTACCTAAATTTAGATGTGAAAAAGAATTGTATGTAATATTGAGTTTTAACATTATTTTGACATCTATCGGCATGGAATGGTTATATAAAGCCTTGGAACAGTATACTTATATCACAGTACGATCAGTTATTTTCAAATTTATCGCACTGATTTTTATGTTCTTTCTCGTACATAAACAGACGGATTATGTTATTTATGGTGGAATAACAATTTTTGCAGCTTCTGCATCGAATATTTTAAATTTGATTAATGCACATAAATTTATAAATCTGAAGCCTGTTGGAAATTACAATTTTAGACGACATCTAAAACCAGTATTGATATTCTTTGCTATGTCATGTGCAACAACAATATATACAAATCTTGATACGGTAATGTTGGGATTTATGACAACAGATACAGATGTGGGATATTATAATGCAGCAGTAAAAATTAAAGTAATCCTTGTGAGTGTTGTAACATCATTAGGGACAGTATTGTTGCCTAGAGCATCTTATTATATACAAAGAGGAGAATTGAAAGAGTTTCATAGAATTACAAGAAAGGCATTGAATTTTGTCTTTTTAATGGCAACACCTTTGTTTGTATATTTTATTTATTTTGCAAAAGAAGGGATTTTCTTTTTGTCAGGTAATAATTATGTTGGCTCTATTATACCCATGCAGGTGATTATGCCAACTCTTTTATTAATTGGTATTACAAATATACTTGGAATTCAGATACTTGTACCAACAGGACGAGAGAAAATTGTATTATATTCTGAGATTGTTGGTGCTGTCGTGGATGTCATTATCAATGCACTATTGATCCCGGTTTATGCGTCAACGGGAGCTGCAATAGGTACATTGGTTGCTGAGTTTGCAGTTTTTGTTGTCCAGTTTTATGCGCTAAAAGATGAAATTTTGAATACTTTTCGACAGATACATTATATAAAAATATTAATTGCATTGTCTGTCGGTAGTATTGTATCTTTGTGGGTGAAAATATTAAATTTAGAATGTTTTTTTTCATTAGTAATATCATCACTTCTTTTTTTTGGTGCATATGGATTTGTATTACTGATTTTGAAAGAAGAACTGTTTCTTGAAATTTTTAATACAATAAAAAATAAAATAATATAATATCTGTTGCATTAAATGATGAAAGGGAGAGATTAAATAAAAAGAATGGAAAATGTAAACAAAAACAACATATATCGGCAAGAAGATAAGGATATATTAAGAATTATATTGGTAGCTTTGGTAGTTATAGGTCACGGGACATATTATAATATAACTACAAAATTTGGAGGCATTAATTACGGAACTATGATGTCAGATGCGTCTATATCTGATACAATGTTTCATAAAATTACAAGCATTTTAACAAATTTTATTTATACATTTCATATGCCAGCATTTATAGCGCTATCTGGAAGTCTTTTTTCATTGAAAAAGAATATTAATACCAGGGGAACTATTATAAAAAAGACAAAAAGGTTACTGGTTCCATTTATTGCTGTATGGATTTTCTGGAATTTACCTGTTAAATATTTTTCGGGTTATTACCATGGTGTTAGTATAAAGGGAATGCTATTGCAGTTGATTTTTCCTTCATGTGTATATTTATGGTATTTAGAATGTTTGTTTTTTGTGTTTGTCATTGCAAGTTTTGTTTGTAAATTAGAAACAAAAAAGCAAATAGTTATAGTTAGCTTTTGTTGGTGCATAGGAGTAATCTTATATAAAGGATTGGATCAATATCACGTTTTGGGAGATCCTTTATATTATCTTTTATGGTTTTATCTGGGATATAGATTGGAAAATATGATTGAGTGGTTGAAAAAACATAATATTTGGAAAGATTCATCGATATTATGTTTGTTTGGGCTGGTATGTTTATCTTTTATTGTCGATAAAATAGTAAAGATTCATTTTTTCCATTTTTTGAGTTCGTATATTGTATGTCCATTTTTTATGTTGATAGTTTTAAACTATATAGTAAGGCATATAAAAATAAATGGTAGAGCAATAAAGTCATTGAGTGACTATGGAATGGGAATATATTTGTATGCAGAACCATTAAATTATTTATTTTTATTTTGGTTTTATCGTTTTTGTGGAATTGAATTTTTTGGTTCAGAGTTCGGGGCAGCAATAATATATTTTTCAAGAATTGTTATAACACCAATAATAGCAATAGGTATTACATGGATATTAAAAAAATTTAATTTGAAATATTTATATTAATAAGGCAGATAGAAAGTTAAAGATGTAACTAAAGAAATTGATAACAGGGAGAAATTAAAATGATGTACAATTATTTAGTAGTAGGTTCCGGCTTATACGGAGCAATCTTCGCGCACGAAGCAAAAAAATCAGGAAAGACAGTTCTTGTAGTAGACAAGCGACCGAATATTGCTGGAAATGTTTACACAGAGAAAACAGAAGGTATTAACGTACATAAATATGGAGCACATATTTTCCATACTAACAACAAGAAAGTATGGAATTATATCACTCAGTTTGCAGAGTTCAACAGGTTTACAAACAGCCCGGTCGCTAATTATAAAGGGGAACTTTACAGTCTTCCTTTTAATATGTATACATTTAATAAAATGTGGGGTGTGGTAACACCGGAGGAAGCTGCAGCGAAGATTGAGGAGCAGAGAAAAGAAGCTGGAATTACAGAACCAAAGAATCTGGAAGAGCAGGCAATTTCACTGGTCGGACGTGACATTTATGAAAAGTTGATCAAGGGTTATACCGAGAAACAGTGGGGACGTGACTGTAAGGATCTTCCTTCGTTTATTATTAAACGTCTGCCGGTTCGTCTGACATTTGATAATAACTATTTTAATGCTTTGTATCAGGGTATCCCAGTTGGAGGTTACACGAAGATGGTAGCAAATCTTCTGGAAGGTATTGAGGTTCGTTTGAGTACAGATTATCTGGAAAACAAAGATGAATTAGATGCGATGGCTGAAAAAGTAGTTTACACAGGTCCGATCGATGCATATTTTGATTATAAGCTTGGTACACTGGAATATCGTTCCGTGCGTTTTGAAACAGAAACTCTGGATAAACCGAATTTCCAGGGAAATGCAGCTGTGAATTATACGGATCGGGAAACTCCATGGACGCGTATCATTGAGCATAAATGGTTTGAATTTGGTAAGGATGAGGAAGGTAACGATCTTCCTAAGACAGTGATCAGCCGAGAATTCAGTTCTGAGTGGAAGCCGGGGGATGAGCCGTATTATCCTGTTAACGATGAAAAGAATGGAGCTCTTTACGCAGAGTATAAAAAGCTGGCAGAAGCTGAGACAAATGTGATTTTTGGCGGACGTCTTGGTGAATATAAATATTATGACATGGATCAGGTTATTGCGGCTGCATTAGACCGCTGTGAAAAAGAATTGCATTAAGATCAGGAAATGAGGGGAAATTAAATGCAAACAACATTACTTATCATGGCTGCTGGTATCGGTTCCCGTTTTGGCGGTGGTATCAAACAGCTGGAGCCGGTTGATGAACAGGGCCATATCATCATGGATTATTCGATTCATGACGCAATCGAAGCAGGTTTTAACAAGGTGGTTTTTATTATCCGAAAGGATATTGAAAATGAATTTAAGGATGTGATCGGGAATCGGATCGAGGCGGTCTGCAAGGCGCATTCTGTTACTGTGGAGTATGTTTTCCAGGATATCAACGATATTCCGGGAGAACTTCCGGAAGGCCGTACGAAGCCTTGGGGTACCGGACAGGCGGTTCTGGCTGCAAAGGATGTTTTGACAACGCCTTTTGTTGTGATCAATGCAGATGATTATTATGGAAAAGAAGGATTCCGTGAGATTCATGATTATCTTGTAAAAGGAGGCCAGTCCTGCATGGCTGGTTTTGTGTTGAAGAATACGTTGTCTGATAATGGTGGTGTGACACGTGGTATCTGCAAAATGGATGAGTATAATAATCTGACGGAGATTGTGGAGACTTCCAATATTGTAAAGAATGCAGAAGGTGCCGAGGCGGACGGCGTAAAGCTGGATACAGAATCACTTGTTTCTATGAATATGTGGGGATTGGCACCGGAGTTCCTGAAAACGCTGGAAAGTGGTTTTCAATATTTTTTTGAAAAAGTGGTCCCGGAGAATCTTATAAAGGAGGAATTTTTGATTCCAACATTTATTGGAGAACTTCTGGCAGAAGGAAGGATATCCGTAAAGGTTCTTCGTACCAATGATACTTGGTATGGTATGACTTATAAAGAGGATGTTGCTGCAGTGAAGGATAGTTTCAGAGAGATGTTGGAAAAAGGAATTTACAGAGAAGAGCTTTTTGCTGATTTATAAGAGTTTTTTTGTATAAAAGCGAGGCCGTCAGTAAATGGGGATAATGTTACTATTATTTTATATAGAAGGCATATAAGAATATAGAATCATTTGCAAATGGCCCCAATATATAAAGAAATAAAGGAACATTGTGATGAATATATCGGTGATGAATTCGAAGGATAATTGGAATATATTTAGCAAAAATCGTAATGCAATTTATGGTGTGGCGATAATTTCAATTATGATATTTCATTTTTTTGAAGATATAGCAAATTCAAATTTATCCGGAGGGGGATTGGGATTTTTAGGCAAGTTGTATAACACATTCATTGGTAGTGTTGGAGTTGAGTTCTTTGTTTTTCTGTCCGGCGTTGGATTATATTTTTCGATGTCAAAAGATTCCAATATTTTGCATTTTTTTCAGAAGAGAATAAAGAGAATTTTGCCAGTTTATCTTATGGTTGCTATTCCATATTGGATTGTGATTGATCTTATTATCATGCAAAAAGGTGTCAAGATGTTTGCATTTGATTTTGGCTTTGTTACATTTTTTACACAAGGGACAAGAACCTTTTGGTATGTGTTATTTATTGTTTTTGCATATTTAATTTATCCATTTGTTTATAAGATATTGCATGTAAAGTGGTCAGATTGGGGGCAACTGTTAATTCTTCTTATTATAGCTTTAGTTATTCAATTTTTACCGAGAATTGTAGATCCTGTATTGAATTTAAATATAGAAATTCTATTGGGAAGATTTCTTGTTTTTTTCATAGGGTGTTGGTGTGGAAAAAAAGTTTACCAGAATGCTTGTATTAATAATATAGATAAAATGGGAATTTTATTTGGAGTAATGATAATGCTGTGCGGCTTTTTACCGGTAACCAAAATAGTTGTGTCAAAACTAGGATTTAGGATTTTGATGTGTTTTTGGGGGATTTTTTTGCTGTATTGTATTGCTGTAAGTATGCGAAAGATGCCTAAAAGAATTGTAAAGATATTGGAGCAGTTTGGAAAAATATCTTATGAATTATATTTGACTCATGTTGCAATTAGAGCACTTATGAATGTTATAGGGATAAAGACATTTTATTTTCAAAATTATGTTTTTTGTATTTTGATAAGTTTGTTTTTGACATACACAATTGTAAAATTACAAAAAAAGCTGATTTAGGGTAATAGATAACAATCGGCTTCTGCCTTGGTCAGAAGAATAGCAAAATGCTCAGATCCTCTGTAAAGGATCTGAGCATTTTCAATACGAACTATTTCTTCTGTAATTTCAGCACGTCCTCAAGAGAAAGGCCTGAAAATCTGGATATGTCTTCAGGGGAGAATCTTGGATCCTGAAGCATACGCTGTGCTGTCAGCATAGCTTGTTCCTGATGGCCTTCGGCACGCGCATCATCGCACATTTCCTGAACAGCCTGACACATATTAACCCTCCCTTCTGTTTCTGTGAAACGTAAATTGATACCGGTTATGGAGTCGATGACCCGGGCTGCTTTGAGCTCGAGTGAGCGGAAGCCGGGGGTCTGTGAGGTAAGCTCCTGGAGCTTCCGTTTATCTTTGGAATATTTGATGAAGAGCATGACTTCTTTGAGATTGCTCTGGAGTTTGTCAAGTTCTTCATCCTTTATCTCGGCAGGTGAGAAGAGATTGATCCGGTAATCCGGGACCATGGAAAGAATTTCGGGGTCCTGGACAGAGAGCATTTCGTGGAGGCTCCTGGGAGCGTTCCAGGTGTCGGAACCGAAGTACACGACCGTGGTTATGACTGGGATGAGCCGGTCATCCTTGTAGAAGCCGGTGAGATATTCTCCGGATGTGGAAGGCCATTGTTTCGCTTCTCTGTGGGATCTGGCGGAATTTTCTACCTGCCCTGCGTATTCTAATGCATCATAGACCATGTTCTTGACCGGCATTGCGAAGTGAGGTTCCGACTGGTTCTCAATCCCCAGGAGAAGATAGATCCTTGAATCGTCGTGCATAACATTAAGAGATTTGAATTCGTCCCGGAATTTCTGGACAGGAACTTCTGAAATGCCGGATCCGTAGGGGACAGCGAGAGCTGTGGTATCCAGTGGATGAAGCGTGTCAGGGTCTATGACGTTTTTTCCTTTGTACAGCATATGGTTGAACACATCCGCAAAAACGCGGTTGTCAGCCATGTAATCTTTGGTGATGGTATCCTTTGTACCTATAGGTTTCACCATCTTCGATCTGTTTATGTGATCAGAGTAGTTTATTATCTGATCCAGTTACAGGGTATCATACATTTTGGTGTTTGAGAAGCGGATATCTGATATTTTATCATTTTTGCAGCTTGCGGAGATCTGTTTGACAACATTCTTATATAAGATTTACCGGGATTTTACAGTGGCTTCTTGCCAGCTACCCTTTTTCGGTGTTAAAATAACAGCATCAATGAAAGAACAGGGAGAATGAAATCAATGTACGATTATCTTATCGTAGGTGCCGGTCTTTACGGTGCGGTTTTTGCACAGGAGGCGAAGCGTGCCGGGAAGTCAGTGCTTGTGATCGACAAGCGTCCGCATATTGCGGGAAATGTATATACAGAGAAGGTGGAAGGAATCAACGTGCATAAATACGGTGCACATATTTTCCATACCAATAATAAGAAGGTCTGGGATTATATCACCCGGTTTGCCACCTTCAATCGTTTTACCAACAGTCCGGTTGCCAATTATCACGGGGAGCTGTACAGTCTTCCGTTTAATATGTATACCTTTAACAGAATGTGGGGCGTGGTGACTCCGGAGGAGGCTGCGGCAAAGATCGAGGAGCAGCGGCAGGCAGCAGGGATCACAGAACCTTCGAATCTGGAGGAACAGGCTATCAGCCTTGTAGGTACGGATATTTATGAGAAGCTGATCAAGGGCTATACGGAGAAGCAGTGGGGACGTCCATGTACGGAGCTTCCTGCTTTTATCATCAAGAGGCTTCCGGTGCGTCTGACTTTTGACAATAACTATTTCAATGCGCTGTACCAGGGAATCCCGGTGGGTGGTTATACGAAGATGGTTGCCAATCTGCTGGACGGTATCGAGGTACGGCTGAATGAGGATTATCTGGAGAAAAAAGAGCAGTACGATGCAATGGCGGAGAAGGTGATCTACACAGGTGCCATCGACGCGTATTTTGACTATAAGCTGGGAACTCTGGAGTATCGTTCCGTGCGTTTTGAGAACGAGACACTGGATAAACCTAATTTCCAGGGAAATGCAGCAGTGAATTATACGGATGTGGAGACTCCATGGACTCGTATCATAGAGCATAAATGGTTTGAGTTCGGAAAGGATGAGGAGGGTAATGATCTTCCGAAAACGGTGATCAGCCGGGAATACAGTTCCGAGTGGAAGCCTGGAGATGAGCCGTATTATCCGGTCAATGATGAGAAGAACGGAGCGCTTTACGGACAGTATAGGGAGCTTGCAGAGAAGGAACCGAAGGTGATCTTCGGCGGCCGTCTTGGCGAATATAAATATTATGACATGGATGCGGTGATCGCTTCTGCGCTGGATATGTGTGAGCGGGAGCTTGCATAAAAAAGATACTGGATATAACTAATGATAAGATCCTCTTATATTTCGGAGTCAAGGCAAAAGAGAAATATAAGGGGATTTTATGCATAGAATGGCAGTGAGATTTTTTGAGGGAGGAAAGAGCAATGAAAAGGTGCAAAGGTGTGCTTCTGGCAGGAATGCTGGTGCTGAGTATGAGTGTTCCGGTGTATGCGGACAAGTCGGTTGTGGTGAAGGTGGAAGCTCCGGCAGATACCACAGATTATTATATGACGGTGGATTCCGGTGGAGTTGGTGTGGATATCTATCCGTCCACCGACGGAAAAGGTGAAAAGCTCAATGATAAGACGGTAAGGGATGGTACTGTCCTGCATATCGAAGGGGAGACAGAGAAGAATGGTGAGACCTGGGGATATACAAAGTATAATGGCAGATACGGTTATGTGCCGCTGGAGGAGCTGCGGCCCTCAAAGGATGCGGAGCTGGCGAAGGCTGGAATCGCAGGGGGCACGGAGAAAGAGACTTCTGCAGTGAATCAGGGAGACGCATCCGATACGCAGGATTCCGCAGCCGGCGAAGGACAGGGAACGTCTGCAGGGACGGCCAGCACAGGCAGTTCTCAGGCTCAGAATGACGAAGGACAGGGAACGTCTGCAGAGACGGACAATACAGGCAGCTCTCAGGCTCAGAATGGCGAAGGACAGGGAACATCTGCAGGGATGGCCAGCACAGATGAAGCTCAGGCTCAGAGAGGTGAGGTTCAGGGGCCACCTGCAG
Source organism: Blautia sp. 2227st1_G12_2227SCRN_220401 (assembly GCF_039062885.1). NCBI lineage: Bacteria > Bacillati > Bacillota > Clostridia > Lachnospirales > Lachnospiraceae > Blautia > Blautia sp. 2227st1_G12_2227SCRN_220401. Next base: position 56,189 of record NZ_JBCLNI010000008.1, read on the forward strand.
GGATGGCCAGCACAGGTAGTTCTCAGGCTCAGAGCGGCGAGATCCAGGGACCGCCTGCAGCGGATGGAACAACAGAAGGTGGGGAATCTGTGGATGAAGCTGTCACCAAGCCGGTCAATGGCACAGCTGCGACATCTTTTAAAGAAGAAAATTCCTGGTATAAAAGTCCGTTTATCTGGATCGGGATCGCAACAGTACTTGCAGTAATCGGAATTCTGGGTTATCATTTGAAGAAACGTTAACAGATAAACCAGATCAATATAAGAAAAGTGGAGAATTTTGTGAAGAGATTACAGCTTGTCAGGAAGAAATTACTGCCGCTTCTTCTGTGTGTGGCAGTTGCGGGCAGCCAGATTCCGGTCATGGCAGCCGATGTGGAAGGTTTCAGTGATTCTGCGGAAGGATTCAATGAAGAATGGTCAGAAGATACACAGACGCAGTCAGCGGAAGCAGAGGATACGACGGAGACTGCAGAAGGGAATACCACAGGGAATACCGGTATCCCGGATGAACAGACCGAGGATATTGCAGAGGCAGCCGACGGGGATACCGAGGATGTAGCTTTGCAGAGCTCCGAGGAGGATACAGAGACTCCCGAAACATCAGAAGGATTGTCTTCTGATTCCCAGGAGGATACCTTTGGCGACGGTGAGGAGAGCTTCGGGGATGCCTCAGACAGTGGTGAGTCCGGCATCGAATATATCAAGGGCCGTCCGCTTACGGAGGAAGAGGAGCAGGAACAGCTGGCACCCTTTGATAATCTGACCTCTTATTCCACCGCCGTGGAGATCGGAAATGATGTGGATGAGGTACCGATGGGAAGAGCTGCGGCCTATCCGCCCTATTATAATGCAGCGGATCAGGGATATGTCACTTCCGTAAAGAATCAGGAGCCCTACGGTATGTGCTGGGCATTTGGAATGGCCTCTCTTCTGGAAACTTCGTTTCTGACCCAGGGCCTTGGAACTTATGATCTGTCGGAAGAGCATCTGGCGTATTTTTTTGCAAACAGAAAGAATGACCCGCTTGGAAATACCTACGGGGATGTCAATAAGCATATGGGGACAGATGATAAAGGAAACGCAGATTATCATGAGGGCGGAAATGATCTTCTGGCTTCCATGTTTCTGAGCACCTGGTCCGGAATGACAACAGAAGGGGATGTGCCTCTGGCTACAGATTCCACGCATACACAGAAAACCGGTGTGACTCCGGCGGCATCCAAGGCGTATAATGCAGCTGCTTATCTGAAAAATGCCTATTTTTCCGATTATTCCGTAAATGCCATGAAGAAGCTTCTGGTTGCAAATAATTCAGTTACTGTGATGTATAATGCACAGAATGCCTATTACAATGCAAGTACAGCGGCCTATTCCTATCCTACCAGCACCAAGAACGTGAATCATGTAGTTACAGTGGTGGGGTGGGATGACAATTATTCTGCGAAGAATTTCCGGGCATCTTCCAAGGTAAAGGGAGACGGAGCCTGGATCGTTAAGAACAGCTGGGGTACAGGCTGGGGAAAATCCGGATATTTTTATATGTCCTATGAGGATAAGTCTGTCAGTGAGCTGGTTGCGGCTACGGTTGTCAATACACCGAAATATAGCAACAATTATTTTTATGACGGAACGTCAGGGCTTGGCTCCATCCGCATGTATGCGGGAGAACAGCTGTCCACGGTTTTTCGTGCCAGTGCAGGAAACGGAAAAGCGGAATCGCTTGGTGAGGTGACTCTTAGCTCCATGTCTGCCAATAATTCCTATACTGTGCAGGTATACACAAATCTGAAGGATGCCAGTGATCCTACCAGTGGAACACCGGCATATTCCACACCGGTTTGCTGCAGTCAGCCGATGGCTGGGGTTATGACCTTTCAGATCCCGGAGGTCCTGCTCAGCCAGAACAGTCTGTATTCTATTGTGGTGACAAATGCAGGAAGCACATATATAAAATACTGTGTGGAGGCAGAGGTCAGTTATGGCTGGTGCAGCTTTTCTCCGTCTATCGTATCCGGTCAGAGCTTTCTGCGATATAACGCGGAGGATACCTGGATGGATGCGGTTGAATTTAATCCATCGGTAACGCCGAGGATCAAGGCGCATACCAGGACTCTGAGCAGTGCGGCCAGGATGCAGCTTTCTTCCTCTGAGATAAGTCTGTATTCCGGAGATCAGAAAACACTGAATGCTTCGGCTACCAGATCCGAGATGGATGCTTCCGGCATTGTCTGGGAAAGCTCAGATACCAGTGTGGCTGCTGTAAATGGAAGCGGCGTTGTTACTGCAAAAAATCCGGGAACAGCAACCATAACCTGCTACGGAAAAAATGCCAGGGGAATCCGAGCTACCTGTAAGGTTACGGTGAAGCTTCGTCAGACCACAGGTGTAAAACTGGTTTCCAAGGCATTTAACAGGATACGGATCTCCTGGAAAGCAGTTCCCGGCTGCAATCGTTATGCTATCTATCGCTGGGATGAAAGCGGAAATTCAAAAAAAATGGCAACCGTGACAGCAGATGTAGTGACCTGGCAGGATACTGCAGTGAAAACAGGAAGCACTTATACGTATCGGATCCGGGCTTCTTATGTACTTTCCGGAAAGAAGACTGTTTATGGAGCCGTATCTTCGCCGTTCTCAGCAAAAGCGGAGCTGGGAAAGGCCCGTGCAGTGGCTGAAGCTGTCAGCGGACCATGTAACAGGGTATCCTGGAAGAAGGTTTCCGGAGCCAGTGGATATTATATCTACCGGAAGCTCCAGGGAAAAAGCTGGGTTCGGATCGGAACCGTGAACAACAAAGTATTATCCTGGCAGGATACGGAGATTGAAGGAATCACCTCCTACGCTTATGCTGTAAGGCCTTATAAGAATGTAGACGGGAAAAAAGTTTTCGGAGGATATCAGGCAAGCAGCTATATCCTGTCCTATCCGGAACTTCAGAAGATATCCAGTGTCAGGAAGACCTCCAGGGGGCTGAAGATCTGCTGGAAAGCGCAGAAGAAAGCAGATTGCTATCAGATCTACCGTAAGACCGGAAAGGGTTCATGGAAAAAGATCAGTACAGTTTCCGGAGGCAGCAGCTCCTCCTTTGAGGATAAGACCGCAAAAAAGGGAACAACGTATTACTATGCGGTGCGTGCAGGGATAAAAACCTCCGGTGGAAAAGTACTCTGCGGAGGATATGCCGCAAAAGCAGCAAAGAGATAAAAGTGTTAAAATATAAAACGCCCGGATCTGGCTTGAAACATTCCAGATCCGGGCGTTTTATGTTTTGGTTGAATATGTGTATTATATATGATTATATCAGGCAGTTCAAAAGAAAGATCAGTCGTTGTTGATCACAACGCCTTTCTGAAGCATGATGTTGGCATAAAGTGCTTTCTCACTTGTGGAGATGATGCAGTATGCAGTTTTTGCTTCGTCATAAAATGCGAAACGCTCGATGTTTCCGACGGCTTTTTCGCCACGCTCGTCATGCTTGGAAACGATTTCTTTATATGTATCCCAGATCGGTGTCTCCACATTATCGCCAGGCATTACTTCCATCAGGTTTACCGGATGCTCTACATAAGTATCCAGCGGGAAGAGCTTCAGGATGGCATCCAGGATCTCCGGAACGCCATGTCCGTCACAGCGGATGGTGATGGCATTTTTTCCCATGGATTCTACAGGGAAGTTTCCGTCAGCGATAACAAGACGGTCACTGTGTCCCATCTCACATAAAACCTTCAGTAATTCTGGTGATAAGATTTCTGGAATTCCTTTTAACATAGTTCATATCCTCCTAAGATCATTGTGTACTTACAGTATTTTCGGAAATTATAGCATCAGGCTCAGGTGATCAGAACAGGATACATGGATTTCCGAAACTGTTATGACGCCGGTAGTATCAGACAGACCTGCCCGGCCACAGGCTTTAGAACTCTTATTAATTAATCTAACGGTATTTGGTCTTCTTTTCAAGGGAATATTTTCCTGTAAATGATGAAAATTTTATGGTTGACAGAAACCCTGTGGAGCGCTATGATGAACTCAAACGGAAACGTTTCGGTTTCTGGACCAAATGAGGAAATAATACAAAACAAACACAATGATTATGATTCCAAGGAGGAGAAGATTATGCCACTGGTTACATCGAAGGAAATGCTGTTAAAGGCACAGAAGGGCGGATATGCAGTAGGAGCATTCAACGCAGAGAATATGGAGATGGTGAAGGCGATCATCCAGGCAGCTGAGGAGCTGAAAGCACCGGTTATGATCCAGACAACACCTTCTACTGTTAAATATGGTACGGTTGAGACTTACGCTGCGATCGTAGCAGCAGAGGCAGCCAAGGCTTCCGTTCCGGTATGCCTTCATCTTGACCACGGCAGTAGCTTTGAGCTTGCGATGCAGGCAATGCATGCAGGCTATACCTCTGTGATGATCGATGGTTCCAAGCTGGATTTTGAGGATAATATCAGAGAGACCAGGAGAGTTGCGGATGTGGCAGCAGCCCTGGATATCCCATGTGAGGCTGAGCTCGGTAAGGTCGGTGGTAAAGAGGATGATCTTGAGGCTGAGGCAGACACTAACACCGACCCGCAGGAGGCGAAGGAATTCGTGGAGCGTACAGGTGTTACTTCCCTGGCAGTTGCCATCGGAACCGCACATGGTTTCTATGTGGGAACACCGGTTCTTGACAAGGAACGCTTAAGCGAGATCCGCGAAGTCGTAGATATCCCCCTTGTTCTTCACGGGGCATCCGGACTCAGTGATGAGGATGTCAGCGACTGTGTAAAACGTGGTATCTGCAAGGTTAACTTTGCAACAGAGCTTCGTGCTGCATATTCCAGGGCAGTGAAGGAGACCTTTGCAGAGAATGAGAACACCATCGACCCGAAGGCCTACGGAAAGAAAGCGATCCAGGCAGTGAAGGAGCTGGTTGAGGCGCGTATGAAGGTTTGCGGCTGTGATGGAAAGGCAGAATGATCTTCTGTAAAAAAACAGAAACGGAGTGATCAGTATGGCAGCAACCATGAAAGATATTGCCAGGCGGACCGGACTTGGGCTCGCAACGATTTCTTCTTATTTTAACGGCGGAAACGTAAGAGAAAAAAACAGAATAAAGATCGAGGAGGCCATTCAGGAGCTGCATTATGAGGTCAATGAGGTGGCCAGAGGGCTTAAGACCAATGCTACCAAGACCATCGGCGTGGTGATCCCGGAGCTTAACAATACCTTTTGCGCGGAGATCATCACAGGAATGGAGGATGTCTTAAGGAGTCACGGATATGCGACTATTGTCTGTGACTGCCGTACCGATAAGAGACTGGAGCGGGATGCAGTGGAGTTTTTAAGCCGGAAGCGTGTGGACGGGATCATCAGCATGCCGGTGGATGCGGAAGGCAATCATCTGAAAAAATTCCAGAAAACCGGAAAGCCCATCGTACTCATTGACCGCAGAATCAGGGAGCTTTCCTGTGACAGTGTTCTTGTAGACAACGAGAAGGCGGCTGAGGACGCAATGAGAGTTTTTTTTCAGGCAGGACACCGTAAGATCGGGATCATTGGCGGACCGGAGGAAATTTCCACAGCTCAGGAACGTCTCCAGGGGTACCGCAATGCATACGAAAAAGAAAATATACCGGTACGGGAATCTCTGATCTATCACGGCGATTATACCATTCAGGGCGGTGTGCAGGGAATTGAGAAGCTTGTTGCGGACAATCCGGATATGACGGCCGTGTTTGTTACCAACTATGAGATGACCATGGGGGCGGTGATCGGGATGAATGAGCTGGGTCTTAAGATCCCGGAACAGCTGTCTATGATCGGTTTTGACAATCTGCAGTTTGCCAGAGCATGCAATCCCAAGCTTACCATTGTGGCACAGCCTACACAGGGGATTGCCGGAGAAGTGGCGGGAATCATGCTGAAACGGCTGGAAGGGGCTGCAAGTGAAGAAACAGAACCGATCACGGAGAAGCTTGGCGCAGAGATCATCATGGGAAAATCCGTCTGTGTGCTGGACGAGAAGGAGAAGCTATAATGAAACCATATTTATTAGGTATTGATATCGGAACCAGTGCCTGTAAGGTTGCGGTTTTTGAAAAATCGGGAACGGTTGTGGCTGCGGCCAACGGCGATTATCCGGTTTACTATCCGAAGGAGGGCTGGGCAGAACAGAATCCGGAAGAATGGTGGAGTGCTGTCTGTCAGGCGGTAAAGAAGGCCATCCAAAAAGTGGGGATAGCACCTGAGGAGATCGCAGGCATCGGTATTGACGGTCAGAGCTGGTCAGCCATTGCCATGGATAAGGACGGAAATGTACTGACAAACACTCCGATCTGGATGGATACCAGAGCACAGTCTATTTGTGACAGATTGAATGAAGAGATCGGGGCAGAGCAGATTTTTGAAGTATCCGGTAATTCCCTTCAGCCGTCCTACACAACTGCAAAGATCCTCTGGTATAAAGAAAATCTCCCGGAGGTGTACCAAAGGATCCACAAGATCCTGCAGTCTAACAGCTACATTGCATATAAGCTGACGGGTGTGATGAGCCAGGATGTTTCCCAGGGCTATGGCCTGCATTGCTTTGACATGAGAAAGGCAGCCTGGGATGAAGATATGTGCAGAAAGCTTGGGATTCCCATGGAATTTCTTCCTGAGATCTGTGCCTGTGATCATGTTGTGGGAACAGTTACAGAGAAGGCGGCGGAGGAATCCGGCCTTGCTGTGGGAACACCGGTTGTTGCCGGTGGTCTGGATGCGGCATGCGGAACACTGGGAGCTGGAGTAATCCATCCGGGTGAGACACAGGAGCAGGGAGGACAGGCCGGCGGAATGAGTATCTGCATGGATGCGTACAAGGCAGATCCCAGACTGATCCTTGGCTATCACGTGGTTCCGGGACAGTGGCTCCTTCAGGGAGGAACCACCGGAGGTGGTGGTGTCATGCGCTGGTTTGAACGTGAGTTTGCAGATTATGAGCGCTCTGTAGCAGGGGAAAAAGGCTCTTCTCTGAATCAGCTCAATGAGATCGCGGAAAGGGTCGCACCAGGCAGTGACGGAGTGGTATTTCTTCCATATATGTCCGGTGAGCGTTCCCCGATCTGGAATCCTAATGCGAAGGGCGTATTCTACGGACTGGATTTTGCCAAGACCAAGGGACATATGGTACGTGCCTGTATGGAAGGCGTAGCACTTTCTCTGAAACACAACCTTGAGGTGGCAAAGGAAGCGGGAGCAGATGTGGAAGTTCTCCGTGCAATGGGAGGCTCTGCAAATTCTCTTCTCTGGACACAGATCAAATCCGATATCACAGGAAAACCCATCGTAGTGCCGTCCTCTGATACGGCAACAACACTTGGTGCAGCGATTCTGGCAGGTGTTGGTGTTGGAATGTATCAGGATTATGATGAGGCCATCCGTCTTACGGTAAAGGAAACAAGAAGACATGAACCGAACCCGGAAAACCGGGACGTTTATGAGAAAACCTATAAAACCTATTTAAATCTCTATAAATCTCTTGAACCTATGATGAGAAATGAGGAGGAAAAGTGATCATGAAAGCAGCAGTAGTAGTAGCAAATGAGGATGTTCAATATCAGGATGTGGAAGAACCCCAGGTAACACCTGGCCATGTGAAGATCAAGGTAAGATATTCCGGGATCTGCGGATCTGATATCCCGCGTGTATTAAATCACGGCGTACATTTTTATCCCATCGTGCTTGGACATGAATTTTCCGGCGATGTGGTGGAAGTGGGAGAAGGCGTTACCAAGGTGAAGGTCGGCGACCGTGTATCCGGTGCACCACTTCTTCCCTGTATGAAATGTGACGACTGCCAGAAGGGTAATTTCTCTCTCTGCAAGCATTACAGCTTCATCGGTTCCAGAGAGCAGGGAGCAAACGCAGATTATGTAGTGGTTCCTGAGCAGAATGCAGTACCATTCGCAGACAATGTTCCATATGAGCAGGGAGCCATGTTTGAGCCTGCAACCGTAGCCATCCACGGTATATTCCAGAACGATTACCACGGCGGAGAGTATGTGGCGATCCTTGGCGGCGGTACGGTCGGTATGTTCACCATGCAGTGGACAAAGATCTTTGGCTCCAAAAAGGTAGTGGTCTTTGATATCAGCGATGAGAGACTTGCTCTTGCAAAGCGTCTCGGCGCAGATGAGATCATCAACACAAAGGAAGAGGGATATATGGAAAAAGCCATGGCCATTACAGGTGGAAAGGGCTACGGCTTCGTATTTGAGACAGCAGGACAGGTTCCTACCATGCATATGGCATTTGAGCTTGCAGCAAACAAGGCACATGTATGCTTCATTGGTACTCCTCATGAAAACCTTACCTTTACACCGAAGGAGTGGGAGAACATGAACCGTAAGGAGTTCAAGCTTACCGGTTCCTGGATGTCCTACAGTGCCCCGTATCCGGGCCGTGAGTGGGAGCTGACGGCGCATTATTTTGCAACTGGCCAGCTGAAGTTTGACCCGGGCTTCATCTATAAGAAAATCCCGATGAGCCAGGCACAGGAGGCATTCCAGCTGTTCAAGACACCGGGCCTTGTAAAAGGAAAGATCCTTCTTTCCAATGAGGAAGACTGATATGATCCTGACAGTAACCTTAAACGCTGCCATTGACAAGCGTTATGTAGTGGATGATTTTAAAGTGGGCAAAGTGAACCGTGTGCGTGAATGTACCTACGTTCCCGGCGGAAAGGGACTGAATGTTTCCAAGCCGGCGTCCATTTACGGTGCTGAAGTGGTTGCCACCGGCTTTGTAGGCGGCCACGCAGGCAATTATATAGAAGCTGCCCTGAAACCCTTTGGCATTAAGAGTGCTTTTTACCATGTAGAGGCGGAGAGCCGCTCCTGTATCAACATCTGGGATGAGGTGAATCATGTACAGACCGAATTCCTGGAGCCGGGATTTACACTGACAGAGGCAGATTTTGAGGGCTTTGAGAAAAAATTTCGCCAGCTTGTAAAAGACGCTTCTGTTGTGGCGATATCCGGCAGCGTGCCGAAGGGACTTGACGGAAGTGCCTACCAGCGCCTTGTGAAGATTGTGAAAGACGCCGGAAAACCGGTGATCCTGGATACCAGCGGCAAGCTTCTGGAAGAGGGAATCAAGGCAGCACCGACACTGATCAAGCCTAACATTGATGAGATCCGTATGCTGACAGGCAAGCATTGTGACGATATCAACGATATCATTGAAGCAGCGAAAGCCATCCATGCCGGTGGTGTGGAGATCGTGGCGGTTTCGCTTGGAGCAGATGGTTCCCTGGCAGTCGGAGAGGAAGGGATTTTCCGTGCGGTGGTTCCGAAGATCGATGCGGTAAATACCGTAGGCTGCGGAGATTCCATGATCGCAGGCTTTGCCCTTGGATTAAGTGAGGGACTTTCCCTGGAAGAGACTCTGCAAAGAGCCAGTGCGATCTCAGCGGCGGCAGCCATGCGCGAGGAAACGGGCTTCTTTGTGATGGAGGATATGGAGGCTCTTCTTCCGAAGATCGAGATCAGGCGTTTATAAGATAAGCTTATAATAAAAAAATTTTTATAAAAAAGGAGATGTAAAGATGGCAGAAGTTATCAATCCGGCAATTGTGCCGAAAGTGACACTTCCTTCCGGCGAGCAGGTTCCGTGTGTCGGAATGGGAACATTCGGTTCTGACCGTGTATCCGCAGAGGATGTATCTGCAGCTGTTGCAGGCGCGATCCGCAGTGGCTACCGTATGTTTGACTGTGCCGCATGTTACGGAAACGAGCATGAGATTGGCCAGGTATTTAAGGACGCTTTTGACGAAGGTGTTGTAGAGCGTAAGGATCTTTTTATCATGACAAAGGTATGGAATGACATGCACAGAAGAGTAGAGGAAGCCTGTGACAAGAGCATTAAGGATCTTCAGTGCGATTATGTGGATATGTATTTCATCCACTGGCCATTCCCGAACTATCATGCACCGGGATGTGATGTGGATTCCAGAAATCCGGAGTCCAAACCCTTCAGTGTGGAGGAGTTTATGGATACATACCGCCAGTGTGAGGCGTTGGTAGAAAAAGGAAAGATCCGTTACATCGGTATTTCCAATATGACCATTCCGAAGCTTGAGGCAGTTCTTCCGCTTATGAAGATCAAACCTGCAACCTGTGAGCTTGAGCTTCATGTATGCTTCCAGCAGCAGGAGCTTTATGATTATCTGGTAGAGCATAACATCCAGCCGGTAGGCTATATGCCGATCGGTTCTCCACGCAGACCGGAGAGAGATATCTGCCCGGAGGATGTTGCGGATCTGGAGGTTCCGGAGATGCAGGCGATCGCAAAGGCACATGGTGTTCATCCGGCTCTGATCGCTCTGAAATGGGCACATCAGAGAGGAGAGATCTCCATTCCGTTCTCTGTGCACAACTATGCAAGCAACCTGAAATGTGTCACAGAGGATCCCCTTACAGAGAAAGAAATGGCAACCATCGCAACTCTGGAAAAAGGCAACCGTCTTGTAAAAGGACAGGTATTTCTGTGGCATGGTGCCAGGGACTGGCATGACCTCTGGGACGAGGATGGCGTTATCGTAAAATAATAAAAGTGTTGCAGTAAAATCCCGTGTCCTATATGTTGGATGCGGGATTTCTTTGTATTTAATTTGGACTAAGAAACTCCGTTGTAAATTTTAACCAAACATGTTAACATATAAAAAGAATTAACAGTTATTGTTCACAGAAAGGACAGTAATCTTACCAATGAAAATGACAGAGACGGGGGGAAGGATCTGTCAGGGGGATGTGCAATAAAAACAACAGAAACTGATCAGAGGGGGACAACAGAAATTATGTATCGTATTTTACTGGTAGATGATGAGATACTTGTTCGAGATGCGATCCGGGAGAATATTGACTGGAAAGCAATGGACTGTGAGCTGGTAGGAGACTGTGATAACGGGAAAGCAGCAGCGGAATTTGTACAGAACCATCCGGTGGATATCGTGCTTACAGATATCCTTATGCCATATATGGATGGTATGGAACTGAGCCGTTTTCTCCATGATAATTATCCGGACATCGTGATCGTGATCTTCAGCGGATTCGGAGAATTCGAGTATGCCAAGAAGGCGATTCAGTATGGTGTCAGTGAATATATGCTGAAGCCGGTGACAGCCATGGAACTCAGAAATGTTATCGGAAAAATGAAAGAGAAGGTGGACCAGCAAAGAAAAGAAAAAGAGAAGCTGGAACGTCTGACACAAACTTCCGAGAATTATCAGAAAAACGCCATTGTGATCCGTTCCAGAGCGCTGCAGGGCTTTGTGGATAATATCAAGACACGGCAGGAAAGTCTGGAAGAGCTTGCTGCACTGGGAATCGATCTTGAGGCAGCATGCTATCGTGTGGCTGTTTTTGATCTGGATCTGTATTCGGACGGCAGTCAGCTTACTGCGGAGAAACGCCAGGAGAGTGCACTGATGTCTTTTGTCCTTTTTAATATCAGTGATGAGATCATCAGCAAAGAAAAAGCAGGAGTGGCATATCAGGCCGGAAATAACAAGGTCGGTGCTCTTTTCATGGGAAACCGTACCAGAGAGTTTGAACACAAGATAATGGAGATCTGCAGGACGATCCAGGATAAGCTGAAGGAACTGATGTCGCTGGATATTTCTATCGGTGTGGGAAGCTGGGCCAGAACTCAGCAGGAGCTTCGTGCATCCCATGAACTTGCAGAGAAAGCTATTGAATATCGTTATCTTCTTGGAGGAAGCCTTCTTATTGATATGGAAGAACAGCCGGAGGAAAAAAATCTTTCCATTAAAGCTTATGTAGAGAAGCTGGCAGCTGCTCTGAAAATGGGTAAAAAGGAAAACGCAGAGCATATTCTGGAACAGATCTCTTCTGAGATCAAGGAAGCGCGGGTGGATAAGAGTCGTGCTTGCGTGTATCTTCAGCAGATCATCCGTGCAGCAGATGAGACCTGTGAGGATATGGTTCCGGACAATAGGCTTTTTTCCAAAAGAGAAGCACTTCTGCAGCAGGTTACGGAGCAGAATTCTTTTGACAGTGCTGTTGAACTGGTCAGGAATCATATCGGAGAGATTTTCCAGACACTTTCTGATGCAAACAGCTCCAGCGGACAGCGTCAGGCCAGACTTGCCCTGGATTATATCCAGAAGAATTATATGGATCCGGATTTAAGCCTGAACAGTATTTGTTCCTATCTGAATATCAGTACAAGCTATTTCAGTACGATCTTTAAGGATCTTACGGGAGAGACTTTTACAGAGGTTCTGATCCGTACCCGTATGGAGAAGGCGAAGGAACTTCTGGAGAATACAACTATGAAGAATTATGAAATTGCCGAGAAAGTCGGATTTGCAGATCCCCATTATTTTGGGATCTCCTTCAAAAAAATGACCGGCTGCACACCAACAGAATATGCAAGGGAGAAACGTAAATGAGAGATATCCGGTTTGCGGCAAAGATCATAGGAAAATTTAAGAGTATCCAGAGTGCGATCTTTGCGGTAGTGACGGTGCTGCTTTTAAGTGCGGTGCTGGTCATAACAGGTGTTTCCATGAGATATACCCGCAATTCTATTTTTGAAAATTCTGCTGTCTACACCCAGAATATCGTGCAGCAGATGAATCAGAATATTGATTCCTATATTGATTACATGGAAAATATAGCCTATATGATCTCCAGTAACGAGGATGTACAGCAATATCTTTTTGGTGAAAATGTGGACAATGGAACAAGAGAGCGTCTGATCAATCAGTTCAAGACTATTCTGGATGGACGAAGTGATATCCGAAATCTTGGAATCATTGGAAGTAATGGACGGAAGCTGATCAACGACGGCAAACAGTCTGTGAATCCGGATCTGAAGCTTTCCACCCAGGAGTGGTATCTGGAAGCTTTACAGAAGCCGGAAGGCCCGCTTCTTACATCTTCTCATGTACAGCACATCATCAGCGGAGAGCGTCCGTGGGTGATCACTTTAAGCAGGGGAATCCGTAATTTTTCCAACAGTGGTGAGAAAGAGGGAGTCTTTTTTATTGATCTGAATTACAGTGCCATCAGTGAACTTTGTGATCAGAATACGATCGGGAAAAAGGGATACGCATTTATTCTGGATGAAAGCGGAAATATTGTATACCATCCCCAACAGCAGCAGCTTTACAATGAATTGCAGACTGAGAATATCGACCTGATCGTGAAATCAAAAGAAGATACGGTGCGTACCGAAAAGGGAAACAGAGGAAAGCTGTATTCCATTTCCAGATCAAATAAAACCGGATGGACCGTTGTGGGTTGTATGAGCGTCAGCGAGCTTCTGCGCAAAAGCAATCAGGCACAGAGTATTTATGTGCTTATTTCCGCACTTCTGATGATCGTGGCACTGCTTTTTTCCAGATTTCTGGCAAAGAGTCTTACATATCCTCTTCAGCGTCTCAGAGATTCCATGTCCAGAGTACAGGAAGGGCATTTTGACGGAGCAGATGTGGAGATCGATTCAGAGAATGAGATTGGAAGCCTGACGAAATCTTTCAATGTGATGACACATAGGATACAGGATCTTATGGAGCAGAACGTGAAGGAACAGGAAGCAAAGAGAAAAAGTGAGCTTAAGGCCCTTCAGTCCCAGATCAATCCTCATTTTCTCTACAATACCCTGGATTCGATCATCTGGATGGCAGAGGGCAGAAAGTACGAAGAGGTTGTTCTGATGACAGCATCCCTGGCGCGTCTTCTTCGTCAGAGCATCAGTAATGAAGATGAAGTGGTTCCTCTTGCAAGGGAAGTGGAGTATGCCAAGGGTTATCTTACGATCCAGAAGATGCGTTACAAGGACAAGCTGGAATTCGAGATCGATGTAGAACCTTCTATATTAAATATCCCTCTGATCAAGCTGGTTCTCCAGCCGATCATTGAAAATGCCATCTATCATGGACTGAAATATAAAGAGAGTAAGGGACTTTTGCAGGTAAAAGGCTTTATGAAGGACGGAAATGCAGTTCTTCAGGTGATCGACAACGGTGTAGGTATGGATGAGGAAACATTGTCACATATTTATGATAAGCATAAGGTGAATTATCATTCCAATGGTGTGGGTGTTTACAATGTACAGAAACGTCTGAAGCTTTATTATGGAGAAAATTACGGGATCACCTATGAAAGTGAAAAAGGTGTCGGAACCACTGCCACGATCACCATTCCGGGAATACAGGAGGAATCAATATGAAAAAACATAGAAAACTCCTGACTTTAGGAGTGGTCATCTGCCTTGTGGCGGGGCTTGTAGCCGGAATAGTCTATTATAAACAGGTAGAAGAAGAGAGAAAACTATCGCTGATCTATATTCCGAAGGTTGTGGACGGTACCAATGATTTCTGGACATCATTGATCCAGGGGGCGGAGATGGCTGCAAAGGAATATAATGCAGATATCCGCGTATGGGCACCTGAGGAAGAGAATGATGTGGCTGGGCAGAACAAGCTGATCGAAAGGGCAATAGAAGAAAAACCGGACGCGATCCTGATCTCGCCGTCCAGCTTCACTGAATCCGACCAGCTTTTGAAGAAGGCAAAGGAACAGGGAATACATATCGCATTTATTGATTCCTACACACAGGAAGAGGTCCAGGATCTTACCGTTGCGACCGATAATCTGGAAGCGGGACAGATCCTTGGCAGGTTTGCGAAGGATCTTGTGGGAACGGATGATCAGATTGCGATCGTTTCACATGTAAAGGGTGTATCTACGGCAGTTGAAAGAGAAAAAGGTTTCCGGACAGGACTTGGCAGTCTGAAGGATAATATCGTAGATGTGGTATACTGTGATTCTCAGTATGACAAGTCCTATGAGCTTACAAAAGAGCTGATGAAAAAATATCCGGATCTCAAGATGATCGCGGGAATGAATGAATATTCCTCTGTAGGTGCTGCAAGAGCAGTAAAGGCAGCAAAAGCAGAGAATCGGATCAGGGTGGTGGGAGTAGACAGCTCACAGGAGGCCGTCCAGCTGATGGAACACGGAATCTTCCAGGGAATCGTTGTACAGAAGGCATTTAAAATGGGGTATGTGGGTGTTCGGGAAACTGTTAAGATGCTGCGTGGAGAAGACTATAAGAAGAATATTAATTCCGGGTGCCAGCTGGTGACTCCTGACAATATGTATACCAGTGAGATCGAAAAACTGCTTTTCCCGTTTAATACGTTAAAAACATATGGTGATCTTACACCGTAAATAGTCATAAATGCACAAAGAAAAGGGTTAAATATTTACCATACAGTAAATATTTAACCTTTTTTTGAAAGATATTCTATTACAATTATTGATTTTTGACGGTATTATAATAACCAAGAAAACACAAGATACGTGCAAAACGTGAGGAGGGTAAAAATTGGAAAACTTAAAACAAAATCCAATCGTTAAGAAGCTCGGATTGAACAGAATACTTCTTGTCTGTGTTCTGATTCTTATGTTCCTGGTTTTTAAAGTAGTTCTTGGAAACAAGTTTCCGGCTGTTGATAGTATCAAGTCTACTTTGAACTATGTGTACTTCCTGGGCTTCTTGTCACTTGGCGTTACATTCGTAATCGCTACAGGAGGAATTGATTTCTCCATCGGACCTGTAATGTTCTGCTGTGCACTGGTATCCGGTTACTGCATGACATCTTACAAGGTTCCCTGTGCAGTTGCCATGATCCTTTGCATTCTGATCGGTCTCTGCTTTGGTATTTTCAATGGCTGGATGGTTTCTTACATGTCAGTGCCACCATTCATTATTTCCATGGCATCCATGAACATTGCAAAAGGTATTGCTTCTGTATTCACAAAAACACAGTCTGTAAGCTGGCCGGCAGCCAGCGATGCAAACGGCTGGTTCCGTAATATCGTTTCCGTAAACGGCTTCCCTGTAGGAATCATTATCTTCCTGGGAATGGCAGTTATCTGCGGTATCGTTCTTTACAACACAAAACCGGGACGTTACATCCTCTGCCTTGGTTCCAACAAAGAGGCTGTCCGCCTTTCCGGTGTTAACACAAAGAAATGGGAAATGCTTGCTTATGTGATCTGCGGATTCCTGGTAGGTATTGGAGCACTCTTCTTTGTAGCTACATACACAACTGTTCAGCCTGGTTATGGCGATCAGTACAACAATGAGGCTATTGCAGGCTGCGTTATGGGTGGTACATCCATGGTTGGTGGACTTGCTTCCATCGGCGGTACTGTAATCGGCGTATTCATCATCTCTCTTCTTCAGCAGGGCATCATGGCATTTGGTCTTGGTAAAGGACAGCAGATGATCATCACAGGTATCATCGTTATCGTTGCAGTTTATATCGACGTTTCTGCAAGACGCAGAAAGAACTGATCTTAGAGGGAGGATGCGACAATGGGTGAAGTTATTTTAACTATGAAGGACATTGATAAGTCCTTTCCTGGAGTTCATGCTCTGGATCACGTTAATTTCGAAGTAAAACGCGGCGAAGTACATGCACTTATGGGAGAAAACGGTGCCGGTAAATCAACACTGATGAAGGTTCTTACCGGTATTTATCAGAAGGATTCAGGTTCCATCGTTTACAAAGGACAGGAAACAGAATTCCACAATACACGTGAGGCACAGGATGCCGGCGTTGTAATCGTACATCAGGAGCTGAACATGGTAGGTGATCTTACCGTTGCTCAGAACATCTTCATCGGACGTGAACCGAAAAAAGGTTTCCGCATTGATGACAAAAAGATGATCGAGGATTCAAAGAAGCTTTTCCAGGATCTGAACATTGAGATCAATCCGAAGGAAAAGATGAAAAACCTGACAGTCGGAAAACAGCAGATGTGTGAGATCGCAAAAGCAATCTCTCATAAAGCTGAGGTCATCATCTTCGATGAGCCTTCCGCAGCACTTACCGAGAAAGAGATCGCGGATCTGTTCGAGATCATCCGTGACCTTCGTAAGAAAAATCTTGGTATCGTGTATATCTCACACCGTATGGATGAGATCAAAACCATCACAGACCGTGTAACAGTCATGCGAGATGGTGGTTACGTAGGAACTCTCATCACAAAAGACAGTACAAAAGAAGATATCATCAACATGATGGTTGGTCGTGTTATTTATGAGGATCCGAAGCAGGAGAGTGCAGTTCCGGCAGATGCACCGGTAGTTCTTAAGGTTGAACATCTGAACGCAGGAAAGATGGTTCAAGATGTAAGCTTTGAACTGAAGAAAGGTGAGATCCTTGGTTTCTCAGGACTGATGGGTGCAGGACGTACCGAGACAGCCAGAGCACTGTTCGGAGCAGACCCGAAACAGAGTGGTAAGATCTCTGTTATGGGTAAAGATGGACAGCTTCACGAAGTTACCATCAACAGCCCGCAGGATGCTGTTAAATACGGTATCGGTTATCTGTCAGAGGACAGAAGAAGATACGGCTGTGTTGTACAGAAATCTGTAACAGAGAATACAACACTGGCAACAATGGAAGAGTTTACCAATGGTATCTTTATCAACAAAGCAAAAGAGAAAAAAGTTGCTGAGAAATATGTAAACGAACTTGCAACTAAGACACCTACTACAGACCAGCTGGTAGTTAACCTTTCCGGTGGTAACCAGCAGAAGGTAGTTATCGCAAAATGGCTGACACGAGACAGTGACATCCTTATTTTCGATGAGCCTACCAGAGGTATCGATGTTGGTGCTAAGAACGAAATCTACAAATTAATGAACAGACTGGCAGCAGAAGGAAAATCCATTATCATGATTTCTTCTGAGATGACGGAAGTTCTCCGAATGAGTGACCGTATCATCATCATGTGTGAGGGTAAAGTTACCGGATGTATTGATATCTCCGAGGCAACCCAGGAAAACATCATGGACAAGGCCACACGGAATATCGATTAAGGAGGAAAGTCATGACTAAGAAGAAAAAAAGTATTTTAAGTGATCAGAGATTTATTGTTTTGCTCGTTATCATTGTCCTGTGTGCAATATTCTCAGGCTTGAGTAAAGAATTCAGACAGTACACCACGATCCTGAGTATGCTGGATTTCTCATATTACGATCTTCTTATGGCGATCGGAGTTACATTCCCGCTTATCACTGGTGGTGTTGACCTGTCAATCGGAACTGGTATGGTAGCATACGCACTGATCGCCGGAACATTGATCAGAAACAACAATTGCCCGGTAGCTCTGGCAATGCTGATCTGTGTTGTTCTTGGTATCGCAGTCGGTGCACTGAACGGTGTACTGATCGGTGTTATGAACCTGCCGCCATTTTTGGCAACACTTTGTACCTGTATGATCACCCGTGGTGCCGGATCTCTCTGCAGTGCGACACCTTGGCCGGGACTTACACAGGATGGTGGATGGTTCCACACAATCTTTAAAGTAACTGTTGGTACAGGAAGAAGTGCTTCCCGTTATCCGCTTGGATTCCTGTGGATGGTCATTCTGGTTCTTCTTATGGAGTACATCCTGAACCACACCAAATTCGGTCGTTATACAATTGCAATCGGTTCCAACAAAGAGGCAGCAGCCCTTTCCGGAATCAATACAAAGTTCTATCACGTAATGGTATACGTTGTCTGCGGTCTGTTTACAGGTCTTGCAGCGATCGCATACGCAGCAGTAACACCTACTGTACAGCCTGGTACTGGTGCCGGACTTGAGATGGATGCTATCGGTGGTGTATTCGTTGGTGGTGTAGCAGCTACCGGTGGATATGGTTCCGTGATCGGTACATTCGTTGGTATCTTCGTCATCATGCTTCTGAAAACAGGTCTTCCATATATCGGCCTGCAGGCAAACTGGCAGCAGATCATCACTGGTATCGTTCTGATCGTAGCCGTTCTGATCGATATCCTGAAAGAGAAAAAAGCAGCTCACTGATAAGCAGTGAGATATAATGTGAAAAAGGGTGCTGTTCACAGAGAAATGTGACAGTACCCATTATCAAAGATGTGAAACGCCAAGGGGTAGCAATGGCGTATGAACATAAAAAAACTATATAATATATTTAAGGAGGAAATATTATATGAAAGCAAAAAAGGTTATGGCATTAATGCTCTGTGCAGCAATGGTAACAAGCATGAGTGCAACTGCAGCTTTTGCAGCTGAGGAGAAAGAAGATGCAGCAACAGAGAAATCTGCAGATTCCACAGCAGCTGAGGATCCTACTGCACAGTTCGACGGACTGAAAGCAAACGAAGCTTATGTGTTCCCGATGATGGTTAAATCTTTCCAGTCCACATACTGGGATGCAGCTCAGGAAGGTATGAAGAAAGCATCTAAGGAGCTGGGCGTTGATTATAAACCACAGGGACCGAACAGTGAGTCCGATATCGCTGACCAGGTTAACATGATCAACACAGCTATCGCTTCCAATCCTGTTGGATTAGGACTTGCAGCTTGTGATACATCTTCCGTTACAGATGCACTTAAGACATGTGCAGAAAAAGGAATCCCGGTTGTAACATTCGATACAGGTATCGCTGATGCTCCGGAAGGATCTGTAGTATGCGAGGTTTGTACAGACAACGCACAGGCTGGTGCAGTAGCAGCTGAGAATATGTACAACTCCATTAAAGACGTTGTTAAAGATGCTGACGGACAGGTTATCATCGGTGAGGTTAACCAGGATGCAACAGCTCAGAACATCCAGCAGCGTGGTACAGGATTCATCAACAAGATGATCGAGCTTCTTCAGGCTGATGGCAAGACAGTTGCAGTAAGCGGTAACGAGTTCTATGTAAACGCAGCAGAGGGTGCTGACGCAGACGCTAAAGACGCTGACGTTGTTATCCAGGTAGCTGTTCCGGCACAGACAACTGTAGAGCTCTGCTCCACAGAGGCACAGGCAATCCTTTCCCAGGAGAACTGTATTGCAATCTTCGGTTCCAACCAGGTTTCCGCAGAGGGTGTTCTTGCAGCAAATGCTAACCTTAACGTTCTTGGTTCTGACCCGGCAAACGGTGATGTAGTTGGTGTTGGTTTCGATGCTGGTTCTATCATCAAAGCAGCTGTTAAAGATGGCACATTCGTTGGTGCTGTTACACAGTCTCCTCTTATGATGGGATACTATGCAATCTACGCTCTGACAGCAGCAGCAAACGGCCAGGAGCTTGAGGATGTTCCTACAGACGGTTACTGGTATGATGCAACAAATATGGAAGACGAGGATATCGCTCCTAACCTTTATGACTAATCATATAATTGATAAGATCGTGAAGTTATAATGAACGCGGATTGCGTTCACGGACGTATGAAATAAGAGATCCGCTGGCTGATTCAGTCAGCGGATTTTTTAAACAAATAATGCAGTAGTTCATAAATAATCGCTGTATTATTTGCAAATAAAGACACTTTTTTTGACAAAAGAGGTTCTTATCACCGGAAGGATCCTGATGTATGATAAATACAACATCAGATATGAAAGTGATCAGAAGCTTACATATTGAGGAGGATTTAAAAATGGCAACATATTATTTAGCAGTAGATATCGGAGCATCCAGTGGACGTCACATTCTGGGACATATGGAAAACGGAAAAATGATCCTGGAAGAAATCTATCGTTTTGAGAACGGTATGGTTAAGAAAGACGGAGAACTCTGCTGGGAGTTTGACCGCCTTTTCAACGAGATCGTAAACGGTCTTAAGAAATGTAAAGAGATCGGCAAGATCCCGGTAAGCATGGGTGTTGATACCTGGGGTGTTGACTTTGTGCTTCTTGACAAGGACGACAAGGTTCTTGGCAATACAGTAGGCTACCGTGATCATCGTACAGAGGGAATGGACGAGGAAGTTTACAAGACAATTTCCCTGAAAGATCTGTATGCAAGAACCGGTATCCAGAAAGCGATCTACAATACAGTATATCAGCTGATGGCAGTGAAGAAGAAACATCCTGAGTATCTGGAGCAGGCTGAGACACTTCTTCATGTACCGGACTACTTCCATTTTCTTCTTACAGGCGAAAAAACTTGCGAGTACACAGAGGCAACCACAGGACAGCTTGTATGCCCGACAACCAAGGACTGGGATTATGAGCTGATCGATATGCTGGGATATCCAAGAAAGATATTCCAGAAGCTGATCATGCCTAGCACAAGCATCGGACATTTAACAGACGCAGTGAAGGAAGCAGTTGGCTTTGATCTTGAGGTTGTAGCACCGGCTACACATGATACAGGGTCTGCAGTTCTGGCTGTGCCTGCAAATGATGACGATTTCATTTATATCAGTTCCGGAACATGGTCTCTGATGGGAATCGAGAGAAAAGAAGCAGACTGCTCTGAGAAGAGCTGTGAGATGAACTTCACAAACGAGGGTGGATATGCAGGACGTTTCCGTTATCTGAAGAACATCATGGGTCTCTGGATGATCCAGTCTGTACGTCATGAGTTTGATGATGCGTACAGCTTTGCACAGATCTGCGAGATGGCTGAGGAGGCAAAAGACTTCCCGTCAAGAGTAAACGCAAACGATGAGTGCTTCCTTTCTCCTGAGAACATGACAAAAGAGGTTCAGGACTACTGCCGCAGAACAGGACAGCAGGTTCCGGAAACTCTTGGCGAGATTGCAACCGTTATCTATACAAGCCTTGCAGATTGCTACGCTAAGATCGCAAAAGAAATCGAGGAGATGACAGGAAGAACCTACAGCCGTATCCATATCGTAGGCGGTGGTTCCAATGCAGGATACTTAAATGAGCTGACTGCAAAAGCTACAAAGAAAGAAATCCATGCAGGCCCTGGTGAGGCTACTGCAATCGGTAATATCACAGCACAGATGCTGAAGGCCGAGGAGTTTAAAACGATCGAGGAGGCTCGTACAACCATCCATGAGTCCTTCGGTATCAAAGTATACAAAGCATAAATAAAAATAACTGGAGGTTTTATTATGTTAGTTAACACAAAGGCAAAAGTTGGTGTATTTTCAATTGCTTTAGGCGCATATCTTCCGCAGTTCCCGTCACTGGTGTCGGAATTTGAGGCACAGTACGACGCATTCAAGAAAACGATCCCGGATACAGTAGAGATCGTTGACGGCGGAATGGTGACAACAAAAGAGCAGGCAATGGTGGCAGGAGATAAGTTCCGTGCAGCAGATGTTGACCTTGTATTTCTTCAGATGCTGACATACGCAACATCCTACAACATGCTTCCGGCAATCCGTGATCTGGATGTTCCGGTTGTTCTTGTAAACGTTCAGAAGATCAAAGCGCTGGATTATGAGCACACTGACATTGCCTCCTGGCTGGGTGAAGGCTATGCATGCGGTGCTGTAGGCGAGGCAGTTGCTGACCTTGAGAGAGCAGGCAAGAGACATGCGGTTATCACAGGCGTTGTAGAAGGCGGAGATCCTGCAGTTCAGGCTGAGATCGAAGACTGGTGCAAGGCTGCTCAGGTAAGAAGAAGATTCCGTGAGACTAACATTGCGCAGATCGGAAGACCATATCCGGGTATGATGGATCTGTATATTGATGAGACAAACCTCTATAACAGAATGTTCCTCTACACAAAACAGTTCGACTGGGAGAAGATGTGGGCGATCGCTGATGATATTACAGATGAGGAGGCAATCCGGGCAAAAGCACAGGATATCCTTGATACATTCGATATTGAGGGCGGCGGCACCATTGAGAAAGTATGGGATATGGCAAAATATGTAGTTGCTTTTGAGGAGTGGGTAAAAGACGAGCATCTTGGAATGATCGCTTCCCATTACGACGGATTTGCACAGGGTAAAGCAGGAGTCCTTGACAGTATGCTGATCCCGGCTTTCTCCATGCTGATCAAACAGGGTACTGCATGTGCCGTAGAGGGCGATATGAAAGTTGCCATGGCAATGAGTATCTTAAAGACAATTTCCGGTACAGGCCAGCTTTCTGAGATGTACTCCATCGATTTCAACGATGACATCTGCATCATCGGACATTCCGGAAGCGGTGACGCTGACATCTCCGACAAGAAACCAACCATGAAAATCGTGCCGGTATTCCACGGCAAAACAGGCGGCGGATACCTGACACAGTTCTATCCATACACAGGCCCTGTAACCTACCTTGCAATCACTCAGGATAAAGACGGAAACTTCAAATTCGTTGTAGCTGAGGGCGTAAACGAGGAGGGACCGATCCTTTCCTTCGGTGATACAAACATGAGAACACGCTTCACATGCGGAGCAAGAGAGTTCGTTAACCGCTGGAGCGAGGCTGGCCCGACACATCATATGGCAGCTGCTACAGGAAGACACATCGATACGATCCTGAAGGTTGCAAAAATCTTTAACGTACCGGTAGATATCGTGACAAGATAAATTCTTTCTTATGTATTCAACCTAAAACATATTCAAAAAAGGAGACTGCGCGGAGCGGTCTCCTTTTTCAGTGGGAAAAATAAGATAAAAAAGATCTGCCGGAAATGCAGCAGGCAGATTCGGCAGATTTTGGTTTTGCAGTTATTTTTTATGCATAAGTGTGTGCTCCCTGGAAAGCTCATCGTGCAGCTGGATGGAAGACCAGTGCTGAGTTACCGGTGTGAGCATGGCCTTCAGTGCAACAGGCGGGATCTGGTTTTCACGGAAAAAAGCAAGAAAATCATCCATCTGTGCACTGGAAAAATCCTTCAGCACGATCATCTCATCACTGAAATTGCTTCCCAGATTAAACTGGGATGAGGGATGAAATCCCGGAATCTCAAAAAGATATCCCAGCGGATGAAGAAATTCCGGCGCAGTGACGATCCGTGTCTTAACCTTCTGACGGTTCAGATAGCGGCGGATCTGGCGAAGCCGTTCTGGGTTGTTAAAATTATATAAAAGAGCTTCTGGCTGTGTATTCATATAGTGTCATACCTCATTTCTGAATAAAGATTTTTGTGGAACATAAGTTACTTTTCGCGATGTGCAGGGAAGCGGATCTCAACCTCTGTCCCCTCTCCAGGCTTGCTGGAATAAGTGAGTCCGTAATTATTTCCATAGAGAATTTGGAGTCTCCGGTGGGTATTATAAACTGCGATATTGGTGCCGCCGGACTGGCTTTTTCCCTTTCCGGAAAGGATAGTTGACAGGATTTCCGGCGAAATCCCAACACCGTCATCGGAAATCAGAAGAACAATATCCTCATTTTCCATCCATCCGGTAATAACAATAGTTCCGGATTTTGATTCTTTTTCCAGGATCCCGTGAAGAATGGAATTTTCCACAACAGGCTGAAGAGTCAGCTTCGGGATCTGGTATTCTGAAAGCTCATCCGGGATATCCGTGATCAGCTCAATGCTGTCGTGGTAGCGCATATTCTGAAGCTGCACGTAGATGGTTACATGCTCCAGCTCCCTTGCAATGGTAGAGATTCCTTTTTTGCGGCTCAGAGTCAGCTTATAAAAACGGGAAAGACTTTGCACTGCGTGACTGATCTCATCGGTCTGTCCCTGCAGTGCCATCCAGTTGATCATATCCATGGTATTATAAAGAAAATGCGGATTGATCTGTGCCTGGAGGGAATTGAATTCTGCGATCCGGAGATCTTCTGCAGCCTTAGCCTGCTTCTCCATCAGTTCCTCCATTTTTCGAGTCATATAGTTGTAGGTATCGATAAGATTACCGATCTCATCATGTGCCTGTGGACTTTCCATAGGAGTAGGCGGGCCGTGGCGGACGGTCTGCATCTGCCGGATCACAGAAGAAAGTCTTCCGGTAATGGAATGAGCCAGTACATTGGCAAAAATCAGAGCCAGAACCAGAAAAACTGCATAGATCAGTACGATCTGGACCATCAGTCGGTTGCTCGCATGGATCAGCGGCGGGGAAGGAAGGACCGTTACCATAAACCAGTCCGTATTGGAAATGCTGTAAAAACCGGCATAAACCTTTGTGTCCAGAATGTTCCGCTCAATGAAGTTATTGGAAGACATAAAGGAAGCCTTGATGGTGTCGTAATCCAGTTGGTAGATTCCGGATAATGACAAATCTGAGGTAGCAACAATGGCATCACGTTCGTTTACAATATATGAAACACTTCCTTCCAGAGATAGATTGTCGGAAAGAATGGAAGTAAGCTTGTCATCGGAATAATACACTGCCAGATAAGCCTTATAGGCAGTGGAGTGATAATAAAGGCTTAAAGGGCAGATATATGCCATATCACCATAATTCTTTTTTTCCCTGGGACCAAGATAGAAGGAAGGACAGAACATTTCCTGGGTGTTCCGGTTTCCCTGAAAGATACCGTACCAGTAGGTACCTTTCGCCTGACTTAAGGGAGCAAGGATATTCTTAGTGTTGGGATAAGTATCCAGTGTCTTCAGATCATCAGGAAAATCCACATAGATCTGTACATCGGTAACAATGGAATCTGTGGTCAGACGCTGAACGGCATTTTTAAAATCAGTGGCATGGTTAGATGTTGCAAGCTGTTCTGCTGAATCGCTGACCGGCATATAAAAAAGTTCCTGAAAAAAATTCTGTCCTGTAATATTCCGGGTAGTAGCGAGGATCGTATCCATAGTCCGTTCGATCAGAGGTGCAGTTTTTGCGGAGGCGTCCTGTTCCTGCCGGATGGTATTGGAAACCACCATGCTATAAAGTCGTCCATAAAAAAGAAAGGCGGTAAGACAGGCAGGAATTACCACAATGCTGATCAGGGCAATGGTGAATTTTGTCTGCAGGTTTAAATTCAGGTAGCCGTTTTTGAAACGGCGCCAGAGGGCCCTCATGACATTTTCTCCCGGTATTCAGACGGGGAAAAGCCGGAGTATTTTTTGAAGCTTTTTCCGAAGTAATTGCCATCCGTATAGCCTACCTTGGAAGAAATCTCGGAAATCTTGTATTTGGGATCGGAAAGCAGCTGCTTGGCCTTTTCCATTCGGTATTCTGTCAGATATTGATTGAGAGTCTGTCCGGTCTCACTTTTGAAAAAAGTGCATACATAAGATGCGGAAAGGTATACATGGCCGCTGATATCTTTTACGGAAAGTGTATCGTTCATATAGTTCCGGCTGATATAATCCTTGATCATAAAGATCGTGGAATTTTCCGGCTGGGAATTTTTCGCATCTTCAAAATACTGGGCGGTTTTTTCTTTCAGAGCTTTGTGAAGCTCTTCGTAGGTGAAGGCGTTGTTTAACGTATCTACGATCAGATCCTGCTTTTCATGAAGTTCGGTTTCCAGCTGATTTTTTTTACGGGAAGCCGAAAGTGTATTAAATAGCTGGTAATAAAGATCACGGATCTGGTTAGGCATAAATGTGTGATTGCAGCTATAATACCGGAAAAGCTCATCAAGAAACTGAAAACAGGGTTCTTCTTCTCCGGCCAGGAGATATTTGGAAAAAGTATTTTCCGGTGAATGCAGGGAATCCGGAACCGGTCCCTTCGGTGAAAGCAGGCGGATGGCATTTTCCGTTAGAAATGTTTTTTCCGGAAAGAAAAAACAGTTCTGCAGAAGGATCACGGCAGAAGCGTAGGACTGATAAACCCTGAAAATATCCGTTACGGTATTTCCGGCTGCGATCAGATGCTTTCCGCAGGTGTCATATTGTCTGGAAATATAGCTTCCCACTGCGGAAAGGGTAGTCGGGGAAAGGGCATTCCTTCCATATATATGGTGGACCAGATACTGAACTCTTTTTTCCACAAAAAGACATTTCAGATGGTAATGCTCCAGAAAACAGGAAATGTCGTTCTGGAGATCTTCCAGGAAAATACCGGAAGCCTCCACAGATTCATTAAGCTTTACGATCACAGAGGTAAAATTCATGCCGTTCTCAAGAAGCTCCGGCTGTCCCAGCTCCAGACAGAGATCTGCAATTTTGTTGTTATCGGAAGGTGGAAGAGTCAGCTGCTGTGCCAGCCGGGTAGCGATTTCCTGAGAATGGATCGCTTCGCCGCGATGGGAGCGGAGCTTTTGTTTGTAAAGAGTCTGCGCTTCCAGAACTGCCGCCTGTACTTCCTCGGGATGCAGAGGCTTTTCGATGTAATTGATGGCTTTTAGTTTGATGGCAGCTTTCAGATACTCTTTGTCAGAATATCCGCTCATAAAGATAGGGATACTGTCCGGCAGGAATTTCTCCAGACGTTCCAGCATGGCAATGCCTGTCATCCGCGGCATCCGTACATCGCAGAGAATGATCTCAGGTTTATACAGTCTGGC
The DNA here is from genome assembly GCF_039062885.1 of Blautia sp. 2227st1_G12_2227SCRN_220401. NCBI lineage: Bacteria > Bacillati > Bacillota > Clostridia > Lachnospirales > Lachnospiraceae > Blautia > Blautia sp. 2227st1_G12_2227SCRN_220401. The sequence continues at coordinate 83,338 of NZ_JBCLNI010000008.1, forward strand.
CATTTCCAGTCCGTTCACACCATCATCTGCCTGAAGGATCTCGGTGATCCCCAGAGAATCCCAGTCGATAGATGAGATCAGTCCGGTACGCGTAAGTTCTTCGTCATCGACGATCAGTAATTTCATATACAATTCTCCAATCGAGCATAGCTTCGTAAATCGGCCGTTTACAGCTCTGTTTATATTCCCAGAAAACTGTAACGTCAGCGTTATCATTATAGCATAAAATATATAGAAATACGAGAATGGGACAATGGTTTATGAGTAATATTTTACAGGGAAAAGAAGAATATTTTACCCTTATCCAAAAATATTCCCATTATCAACCTGTGGGCCGAATGATAGAATATAATCAGATTAAAGGAAAGGGAGGAGAAAGAGCCGTGTCAGAATATGTTCTTGAATTAAAAGGTATTACGAAGATATTCCCCGGTGTCAAAGCTCTGAATAATGTACAGTTCCAGCTCAAGCCTGGTGAGGTTCACGCACTGATGGGTGAGAACGGTGCTGGTAAATCTACGTTTATCAAGGTTATTACCGGAGTACATAAAGCAGAAGAAGGTGAGATGTTCCTGAACGGACAGAAGGTTGACTTCAAGGGTCCGAAGGATGCCCAGGAGGCAGGTATTGCAGCCGTATATCAGCATCCGACATCATATCCGCACCTTACAGTTGCAGAAAATATTTTTATGGGTCACGAGATCATCAAACATCATATGATCCAGTGGAAAGAGATGAATCAGGAGGCGAACAAGTACTTAGGTGAGCTGGATGCAGATTTTGATGCAACCGCTGAGATGGGAACTCTTTCTGTTGCACAGCAGCAGATGGTTGAGATCGCCAAAGCGCTTTCCACAAATGCAAAGATCATCATTCTGGATGAGCCTACAGCAGCACTTACCAGAAACGAGTCGGAGAAGCTTTACACACTGGTTGATAAGCTGAAAGAGAATGGCGTTTCCATTATCTTTATTTCCCACCGTTTCGAGGATATGTACCGTCTGGCTTCCAGAGTTACCGTATTCCGTGATTCTCAGTATATCGGAACCTATGATGTGAACGGGATCACAAACGCAGATCTGATCAAGGCAATGGTTGGACGTGAGATCAATGATCTGTTCCCGAAGCCGGAGGTTAAGCTGGGAGATGAGATGCTTCGTATTGAACATCTTTCCAGAACAGGATTTTTCAAGGATGTTTCCTTCAATGTACGTGCAGGCGAGATCGTAGGTCTTACCGGTCTGGTCGGTGCAGGACGTACAGAGGTTATGGAAGCTGTCAGCGGAATCACCCATCCGGACGAAGGAAAGGTTTTCCTTGAGGGAAAAGAGGTTTATATCAAGACTCCTTCCGAAGCAATGGAAAAAGGTATCATCCTTCTTCCTGAGGACAGACAGAAGCAGGGCCTTGTCATGAGCTGGGGCCTTGGAAGAAACGTAACCCTTCCGATCATCAGCAAATATGCAAAATCCGGATTCAATGACGAGAAAGCAGAAAGAGAGCTTTCCAAGAAGCTTCTTGAAGAAGTAGATACCAAGGCTGTTGATATTTTCCAGCCTGCAAGCTCACTGTCCGGTGGTAACCAGCAGAAGGTTGTTGTTGCCAAGGCACTTGCTCAGGAAATGAAGGTCGTTATCATGGATGAGCCGACAAAGGGTGTCGATGTTGGTGCAAAAGCCGAGATCTATGCAATCATGGGAGATCTTGCGAAGAAGGGCTATGCCATCATCCTGATCTCTTCCGAGATGCCTGAGATCCTTGGAATGTCTGACCGTATCATCGTTATGTGCAACGGCCGTAAGACAGGTGAACTGAACAGGGGAGAGGCAACACAGGAAGGAATCCTTGAGCTGTCCATGGAAAAGAGCACTGGAAAGGGGACTAAATAATGGAAAAGAAATCTGTTATCAAGAAGATTACAGGCTCCCGAGAGGCTCTGCTGGCAATTATCGTGGTCGTGCTGTTTGCCGTTGTCACAGTGATCAGCCCGTCATTCCTTACGCCGAAGTCACTCATGGAGATGCTGAAAAATAATGCAGTAACAATGGTAATGTCACTTGGTATGCTGTGTGTCATGCTGGTAGGCGGAATCGATATTTCCATCATGTCAACTCTGGCACTTTCCGGTATGTCCATCGGTATGCTCCTGAAATACGGACATATCACAAGTACATTACTTGCTTTCATCATTGCAATGGCGATCGGTATTGCCTGCGGACTGGTTGTAGGTCTTGTGATCTCAAGAGCAAACGTTCCGCCTATCATTGCAACCATGGGCTTTATGTACATCTACAGAGCAATGGGTTATCTTGTTTCCCACGGTGGTGAGTGGGCAAGTGCCGCAGCTCTTGGTGAGTTTAAGAATTTTGCAACAACCAGCTTCCTTGGGATCAACAAGGTTATCTGGGTGATCATCGTATGCTATGTGGTATTCTTCTTCTTTATGAAATGGACAAGAACAGGACGAAGGATCTACGCAGTAGGAAGTAATGCAAGCGCAGCACAGGTTTCCGGTATCAATGCAAAGAATATCAACCTTCTTGTATATGTGATCATGGGATTCCTCGCAGGTCTTGGCGGAGCACTTCAGGTATCTGTTTATGCTTCTGCAATGCCTGATATGCAGTACGGCGGTGAGATGGATGTTATCGCAGCCTGCGTTATCGGTGGTGTAAGCATGAGCGGTGGACGTGGAACCGTAGTAGGTGCATTCCTCGGTTCCATTATCCTTGCAACGATCGCAAAAGCTCTTCCGCTTGTAGGTATCAGTTCACTGTGGCAGAACATGATCAAGGGTGTTATCATCCTGGTAGTAGTTGTGATCAACGTTGTTCTGCAGAGAATCGCAGATAAAAACGCATTAAAGGGAAGGGAGATGTAAATCATGGCTGGAAAATCTGGAAGAAGTATTAACAATGTGCCGGAAAATCCGATGAAACACATCATATTCAGTTGGGAAGGCATCCTGGTCATTCTCTTTATCCTGGTAAATATTTTCTGCGCATCATTTTCTGAGTTTTATAATATGAAGAGTGTTCTTCGTCAGATGCCGGTTTACCTTGCAGAGGTATTCATGATGTTTCCAATGGCGTACATCCTGGTATTAGGCGAGATTGATATTTCCGTAGGTGCGATCGTGTGTCTCTCCGCTACCTTAAGCTGTATGGTCTGCAACACAAACGCTCCGTTCATTGTAGTAGTACTTACAGCACTGGTTGTTGGTGCCCTCTGTGGTGCGGTTAACGGATTTATCCTTACCCGTTTCAAGGAGCTGCCTCCAATGATCGTAACACTGGCAACACAGATCATCTTCCGTGGTATCGCTGAGGTAACACTTGGAGCAGGCGGAAGTATTGCGATCACAAACACAGATGGCTTCCGTGCTATCGGTGGAAAGGTTGGAAATATTCCATATATTCTTTTCCTGGTGCTGATCCTTGGTGTACTTTTTGCGATCTTTCTTGGAAAGAGCACATTCGGACGCCGTACATATGCGATCGGAACAAACCGTGTGGCAGCTTATTACGCAGGTGTTCACGTAGAGAAGATCCGTTTCATCATCTATACAGTTATGGGACTTATGTCCGGACTTTGCGCAGTATTCCTGGTATCCTCTTCCTACGGTGCAAATACAACAACCGGTAACGGATTTGAGATGGATGCCATTGCAATGGCAGTATTCGGAGGTATCTCCTCCACAGGTGGTAAAGGTAACCTGGCCGGCGGTATCATTTCTGCATTCATCATCGTATGCTTACGAGTTGGCCTTGGACAGAAGAACGTAAATGCTCAGGTGATCCTTCTCATCATCGGTGTACTTCTGGTAGCAGCAGTAGCTCTTCCGAATATCATCGGCGATGTGAAAAAAGCAGTCGCAATGAAGAAAAACTAATATCACTTTTGAAACCCATATGATTGTTAGCTGCCTCCATTGGTGTAGCGGAGGCAGCAGCATATAAAAAAATTATATTCTTGTAGGGAGGAACAACAATGAAAAAAAAGGTAATTAGCGCAATCCTTTGTGGAGCAATGGTTCTTGGTACAGTTTGCCCGGTTCTTGCAGCAGATGACAAAAAAGATGATACTAAGACAGAAGCAGCAGCTGGCGATTCCGCAAAAGACAAAAAGATCGCTCTGGTTGGTAAAGCAGCTGGTAATGCATTCTTCGAGATCGCAGCGAAATCTTTCCAGGAGACAGTAGAGGCTGAAGGCGGCGAGGTTCAGGTCGTTTATCCTGAGACAGCTACAGCTGATGCACAGATCAAGGTTCTTGACAACCTGATTTCCCAGGACTTTGATGCAATCTGTATTTCCGCTAACGATGTTAACGCTCTTCAGGCTAAGCTTGAGGAAGCTATGGATGAGGGAATCAAGGTATCTTCCTTCGATTCTGCACCGAACAAAGACAGCCGTGAGATTTTCGTAAACCAGGCTGGTACAAAAGAAGTTGCTCAGGCACTTATGGATGCAGTTCTTGATATTTCCGGTGGTGAAGGACAGTTCGCTATCCTTTCCGCTACATCTCAGTCCGCTAACCAGAATGCATGGATCGATGCAATGAAGACCATCATGGAAGGCGATGACAAATACAGCAAGCTTGAGCTTGTAGACGTTGTATACGGTGATGATGAGCCGCAGAAATCCACAGACCAGACAGCAGCTCTTCTTCAGAACTACAAGGATCTGAAGGTTATCTGCGCACCTACAACAGTTGGTATCGCAGCAGCAGCTAAATATCTTCAGGATAACGGTTCTGAGTGTAAACTGACAGGACTTGGACTTCCATCTGAGATGCAGGAGTACACAGGTGATGATGATTCTCATTCCTGCCCATACTTCTACCTGTGGGATATGCAGGGCCTTGGAAAACTCAGCGCTTACACAACAATCGCCCTGATCAACGAAGACATCACAGGTGCTAAAGATGACAAATTCACAGCTGGTGACCTTGGTGACTACACAGTAACAGAGGCAGATGACGGCGGTACAGAGGTTGTTCTTGGTGCACCTCTGAAATTCGATACAAGCAACATCGAGGAGATGGCTAAGCTGTACTAATCAATCCTCATATTGACTGTAATATTCATATGATAAATCCTTTCAGAGCAGGCGGGGTCTTTGGACTCCGCCTGTTTCTGTGTGCAGAGACGTTGGAGGTTCTTTTGCGCAGATCTTTTATATGAGGATTTTAGTTGTGTGGATGTGACAGCAGTGCTAAAATGAGGATAAAGAGGAACAAAGAAAGAAGAAACGGATAAAGGAGAGGAAGGCATGCAGCAGGCGCTACTGGATCAGCTGAGAAAGATCACAGAAGAAGAACGAAAGATCCTGGATGGAGAGGCAGAGGTGGACAGAGACCTTTATACCTCTGGCAGGGACTTTACCGTGGACAGCGGAAAAATGCTGGAGGAAGGCCGGCTGATCGCGGTCCGTACCCATACCCGTTTTGTGCATTTTCCGGCACACCGGCATAATTTCGTGGAAGTGCTCTATGTCTGCGAAGGCTCTCTGACTAACATCATTGATGGCAAAAAAGTCATCGTTAATAAGGGTGAGCTGCTTTTTCTCAACCAGTTTACGAAACATGAGATCCTGAAGGCTGGACAGAACGATATTGCCATTAACTTTATGGTGCTGCCGGAGTTTTTTGATGTGGCTTATTCCATGACCGGCAATGATAATATGCTGGCAGATTTTCTTGTGAATGTGCTCAGACAGGATGAGGAACGGGGAGAATATCTGCATTTTAAGGTGGCAGAGGTGCTACAGATCCAGAATCTTCTGGAAAACATCATCTATTCCCTGGTAAATGGAGAAGAGAACCGGGAACGGATTAATCAGACCACAATGGGCCTGATCTTTATGTACCTGGTGGAATCCGTACAGTACGTGGAGATGCGTCTTCCCAACCAGTACGAAAACATGATCTCCATGACCACACTGGACTACATTGAGCAGAAATACCGGACAGCTACCCTGACAGAGCTGTGCAGCCGTCTTCATCTGCCCATGCATGTATTAAGCAAGATGATCAAAAAAACGACAGGATTTAACTTTAAGGAACTTCTTCAGCGAAAACGTCTGAACAAGGCGGTGGAACTGATGTGTGACACAGATCTTCCCATCAGTGATATCATTGCCGCGGTGGGATATGAGAATAACAGTTATTTTCACCGGGTATTTAAAGAACATTATCATATGACACCCAGAGCATTCCGGGTAAAGAACAGCGAAAAAGAGCAGGTGAGGCTTTAACCCCACCTGCTTTTTAAATGTCGTGGAACTGTCCGATCTTATCCTTGATCCGCTGCATCTCATTATCCATGTCGATGACAGCTCTGGCGCAGTTGAGAAGTTCATCACTGACTTCTTCATATCCATCCATTTCTTCGATATTCTGCTTATAACGAAGCTGATGCTCCAGTGTGGCCCAGAAATCCATGCCGTTGGTACGGATCTGGATCTCGGCTCTCATCGGTGTTTTTCCTTTGGAGAAAAATACGGGGATTTCTACGATCATGTGATAGCTGCGGTAGCCGTTGGGCTTTGGATTTTTGATGTAATCTTTTACCTGGATAACAGTGATATCGTCCTGTTTGGAGATCAGATCCGCAATGGTGTAGATATCATCGATAAAAGCGCACACAACCCGGATGCCGGCTACATCATTCAGCTGATTCTGGATATTCTCGGCTGTAAATTCATAGCCAAGCTTCTTAAGCTTCTTGTAAATGCTTTCCGGTTTTTTGATCCTGGTTTTGATAAAAGAAATGGGATTACGTTTATATTCCACGGAAAATTCATCGTTGAGGACTTCCAGCTTGGTACGGACCTCCCGGACAGTACAGCGGTACATCATCATCAGGTCGTTAAATTTTGCGGAATTTTTGATAAAAACCCGGGGATCCGGTGTATCCAGCCAGGTATTGGTATTTTCTTTTGCCATGGTATTTTTTGAGAGAAACTCCTTTCGTATGTGAAATCTGCTGAAAACAGTAAAGACAGATTCTGATCTGTTCCTGTTATTTTTCGGCAATGTGATAAGATAATTATAGAATAAAATGACATTTTTTTCAACTTTTGTATTGACAGATTAAAAATCCTGTGCTATTTTATATGAAAAGTTTAATCAAGTAAACCACTAAACCGTTGAAGCGGAGATAAAAGTTTTCATGCGCGCACAGAGAATCCGGGAGGGTGAGAGCCGGGTCGAGAAGCAGTTTACTAAATGGACCGCTGAGGGCACAGGGAAAGGTATCCCGGATACCGAGTATTCTGTGACGTGAAGGCATACGTCAGTTGCCGGGAATATGCAGGTATTCCGACAAGTGCACAGGTCATACTGTGAAGCAGGGTGGCACCGCGGGTGTATTGAATTTTGAACGCTCGTCCCTGGCAGAACTGGATTCTGCCGGAGACGGGCTTTTTTTGTTACATAAATGTAGATCAGGAGGGACTGAATATGTATCCAGCATTAGAAGGATTAAGAGAAATCGCAAAGTCAGGGGAATACCGGCGTATTCCCGTATGCAGAGAACTGTATTCCGACCGCTATACACCTGTAGAAGTGATGCGGACTCTTCGCACAGCCAGCAGACACTGCTATCTGCTGGAAAGTGCCAGCCAGACAGAGGTATGGGGACGCTATTCCTTCCTGGGATATGAACCATCCATGGAGATCACCTGTACCGATGGAAATCTTCAGATCCGAAAGATCCATGAGGACGGTACCGAAGAAATAACAAAGCAGCAGGTAAAACATCCCGGAGATGCTATTCGAAAGATCCTGAAGGAATACAAAAGCCCGGTACTGGAAAAAATGCCAACCTTTACCGGCGGCCTGGTAGGCTATTTTTCCTACGATTATATTAAATACAGTGAACCGAAGCTGGAGCTTACCGATAAGACGGTAGAAGATTTCAGAGATATGGATCTAATGCTCTTTGACCAGGTCATTGCCTTTGATCATTACAGACAGAAGGTGCTTCTGATCACAGGGGTGATGACAGATGATCTGGAGAACTCTTTTGGAAAGGCAGAAAAGAAACTGCAGGAGATGGCAGATCTGATCAGAAAGGGAGAGCAGAAGGAATTTCCATCCCTGAAGTTGCAATCCTCCATTGAGCCGCAGTTCCCGAAAGAAAAATACTGTGAGATGGTAGAAACCGCCAGACATTATATTCGTGAGGGAGACATCTTCCAGGTGGTGCTTTCCAATCCCATGAGAGCCAGAGCAGAGGGAAGCCTTTTTGATACCTATCGTGTTTTAAGGGCCACAAACCCGTCCCCCTATATGTTTTATTTTTCCAGTGATGATATTGAGATTGCAGGAGCCTCCCCGGAAACACTTGCCAGGCTTGCAGGAACAGAATTAAGTACCTTCCCGCTTGCAGGAACAAGACCAAGAGGCAAGACAAAAGAAGAAGATCTGGCGCTGGAAAAAGGACTCCTGGCTGATGAGAAGGAACGTGCCGAGCATAACATGCTGGTGGATCTTGGTCGAAATGATATCGGAAAGATCAGTAAGATCGGTACCGTGAACGTAGAAAAATATATGTGCATCGAGCGTTTTTCTCATGTGATGCATATTGGTTCCACAGTTACCGGCCAGATCCGGGATGACAGGGATGCGGTGGATGCAGTGGATGCCATCCTTCCGGCAGGAACACTTTCCGGAGCACCGAAATTCCGTGCCTGCCAGATCATCCAGGAACTGGAACAGAGCAAGCGAGGCATTTACGGCGGTGCTATCGGATATCTGGATTTTGCCGGAAACCTGGATACATGTATTGCCATTCGCCTGGTTTATAAGAAAAACGGTGAGATCTGTATCCGGTCAGGAGCAGGGATCGTAGCAGACAGTATTCCGGAAAGTGAATTTCAGGAGTGCTGCAACAAGGCAAGAGCCGTTGTACAGGCAATCGAAACTGCACAGGAGGGACTGGAATGATAGTACTGATCGATAATTATGATAGCTTTTCCTACAATGTTTACCAGCTGATCGGTTCTGTGAAGCCGGATATCAAAGTGGTAAGAAATGATGAAGTGACCATCAAAGAGCTGGAGGCCATGAAGCCGGAGGCATTGATCCTTTCCCCTGGTCCGGGAAAACCGGAGGATGCGGGAATCTGTATTGAATCCATAAAATATTTCAAAGACAAGCTGCCGATCCTGGGTATCTGCCTTGGACATCAGTCCATCTGTGAAGCCTTCGGAGGGACAGTATCCTACGCAAAAGAGCTGATGCACGGAAAGCAGAAAGAGATACATAAAGTTGGAAAGAGCCGGATGTTTGAAGGACTTCCGGAAACTTTTCCGGCAGCCAGATATCACTCACTGGCAGCTATCCGGGATACCTTACCGGAGGAACTGGTTGTTACCGCTGAGTCTGAGGACGGAGAGGTGATGGCACTGGAGCATAAAGAATATCCGATATTCGGATTACAGTTCCATCCGGAATCTGTTATGACACCGGATGGAAAAACAATGATCGAGAACTTTATGAAGGTTATCAGAGACAGATAAGACAGAGAACAGCAATCCATAAAAGATAGAATCGTTACAGAACAGGAGGAAACAACAATGATCAAAGAAGCAATCATCAAGCTTTCAAAAAAAGAAGATCTTACATATGACGAAGCAGAAGCCGTAATGAATGAGATCATGGACGGAGCGGCAACACCGGTACAGATGGCATCCTACCTTACTGCACTTTCCCTGAAAGGAGAGACTATTGATGAGATCACTGCATCAGCAGCCGGAATGCGTGCACACTGCATCAAGCTTCTCCACGATATGAATGTTCTGGAAATCGTAGGAACCGGTGGTGACGGAGCAAACTCCTTTAACATTTCTACGACATCTTCTCTTGTGATCGCAGCAGGTGGCGTTCCGGTAGCAAAACACGGAAACCGTGCAGCATCTTCCAAGAGCGGTGCAGCAGATGTTCTGGAAGCACTTGGCGTAAAGATCACCATTCCGCCGGAAAAAAGTGCAGAGATCCTGAAAAAGATCAACATCTGTTTCCTGTTCGCCCAGAATTATCATATTGCCATGAAATATGTGGCACCGATCCGTAAAGAGCTGGGAATCCGCACGGTATTTAATATTCTCGGACCATTAAGCAACCCGGCAGGCGCAAACATGGAGCTGATGGGAGTCTTTGACCAGTCTCTGGTAGAGCCGCTGGCACAGGTTATGATGAAGCTTGGCGTGAACCGTGGAATGGTAGTTTTCGGGCAGGATAAGCTGGATGAGATCTCCATGAGCGCACCGACTTCTGTGTGCGAGATCAAGGACGGATGGTTCCAGTCCTATGAGATCACACCGGAGCAGTTCGGCTATACACGCTGCAGCAAAGAAGATCTGGCAGGCGGCACATCGGCAGAGAACGCAGAGATCACAAAAGCCATTGTAAACGGAACCGAAAAAGGCCCGAAGCGTCAGGCGGTCTGCATGAACGCTGGTGCAGCACTTTATATCGCAGGAAAGGCAGAGAGCCTGGAAGTCGGCGTAAGAATGTCTGAAGATCTGATCGACAGTGGTGCAGCTGCTGCCAAGCTTGCGGAATTTATCAAATTAAGTAACGAGATTTGAAAATAATAGCGGCAGAAGAGAAATCGGCAATTCCTATCGGAAGAGATACGAACGGAAACATTAATCTGTCAGACTTCTTGAAATTGCCGAATGAGAGTTGAACTGAAATATCAAGGAGACAAACAAAGAATGAGCGAAAAAAACATTCTGGAGGAAATCGCAGAAAAAACAAGAGAACGTATCCGGAAGGAAAAACGTCAGTTTCCTCTGGATCAGCTGAAAACCCTGGCAGAAAAAGCACCACAGCAGCCGTCCTTTCTGGAAGCGTTGAAAAAGCCGGGTATGTCCTACATCTGTGAAGTAAAAAAAGCTTCCCCCTCCAAGGGGCTGATCGCACCGGAATTTCCGTATCTGGAAATTGCGAAAGAATACGAGGCAGCAGGTGCATCTGCGATCTCCTGCCTCACAGAGCCATTTTATTTCATGGGAAGTGATACTTATCTCCGTGAGATCACAGAAACAGTGGATATTCCGGTCCTTCGGAAGGACTTCACGGTGGATAAGTACATGATCTATCAGACAAAAGCATTTGGTGCATCGGCAGTGCTTCTGATCTGTGCTATCTTAAATGACCAGGAACTCCTGGAATACCGAGAGCTTGCAGAAACTCTGGGAATGGATGCACTGGTGGAAGCTCATGACGAGAATGAAGTGGCAAGAGCATTAAAGACAGGTGCAAAGATCGTCGGTGTAAATAACCGTGACTTGAAAACCTTTAAGGTTGATATGAATAACAGCATCCGTCTTCGAAACCTGGCACCGGACAATGTGGTATTTGTGTCTGAGAGCGGAATCAAAAACGCAGGTGATATCGCTATCCTGGAAAGAAACCGGGTAGGTGCAGTCCTGATCGGTGAGACTCTGATGCGAAGCCCGGATAAGAAAGCTGCATTGGAAAATCTGAATGGTGGAGCGCTTGTATAAAGGCCAAACGAAAGAATAGAGCAAATAAGTAACAGAGCTGACCAGCAGCAAATAGTAACGAAACAGGAAGGGGCAGGGGCAGACAGAAAGGGCAGGATTGGCTGAATATGAGAGAACAACCGTTGAAACATGGGAGCAGAACCAGGATCAAGATCTGCGGCCTGACCCGCCCGGAAGATATCCAGGCAGTGAACCAGGCTAAACCGGACTTTGCAGGATTCATTGTAGAATTCCCAAAAAGCAGAAGAAACGTCACCGTGGAGCAATTGAAGGCTCTCCGGGAAGAACTGGATGATAGCATTTTGCCGGTAGGCGTATTCGTCAATGCACCGGTGGAGCTTCCCGCACAGCTTTTAAACGAGGGAACCATCGCACTGGCACAGCTTCACGGCCAGGAGGACGAGAATTATATCAGACAGCTTAAGACCATGACAGACCAGCTTCTGATAAAGGCTTTTTCCATAAAAACAGAAGCAGATATAAAGAAAGCGATCCGTTCGGAAGCAGACTATATTCTGCTGGATCAGGGCGCAGGAGGAACAGGAGAAACTTTCGACTGGAGTCTGGTACCGGCGATCAAACGTCCCTGGTTTCTGGCAGGAGGTCTGGGCTGTGAAAATCTGGAATCGGCCATACATCTGCTTCACCCCTGGGCAGTAGATTTAAGCAGCAGTGTAGAAACCGACGGTCACAAAGACCCGGATAAAATATTAGAAGCAGTATACGCAGTAAGGAACATAAAGGAGGAAATATAACATGTCAAAAGGAAGATTCGGCATCCATGGCGGACAGTACATCCCGGAAACACTGATGAACGCCGTTCTGGAGCTTGAGGAAGCATACAACCATTACAAAAACGATCCGGAATTCAACCGTGAGCTCACAGAGCTTCTCAATGAATACGCAGGAAGACCATCCCGTCTTTACTATGCGGCACATATGACCGAGGACCTTGGCGGAGCCAAGATCTATCTGAAAAGAGAAGACTTAAACCACACAGGAGCCCACAAGATCAACAACGTACTTGGTCAGGTGCTCCTGGCAAAAAAAATGGGCAAGACCCGTGTCATCGCAGAGACAGGAGCCGGCCAGCACGGTGTTGCAACTGCAACCGCAGCAGCACTGATGGGAATGGAATGTGAGGTATTCATGGGAAAAGAAGACACGGAACGTCAGGCACTGAATGTTTACAAAATGCGTCTTCTCGGAGCAAAAGTCCATGCAGTCACAAGCGGAACCGCAACCTTAAAGGATGCCGTTTCCGAGACCATGCGTGAGTGGACAAACCGTATTGCAGATACCCATTATGTACTGGGATCTGTTATGGGCCCGCACCCGTTCCCGACCATCGTACGTGATTTCCAGGCCGTGATCTCCAAGGAGATCAAAGAACAGATGCTGGAAAAAGAGGGCAGACTTCCGGATGTTGTCCTGGCCTGTGTGGGCGGCGGCTCCAATGCTATCGGAACTTTCTACAATTTCATTGAGGACAAAGACGTTCGTCTCATCGGCTGTGAGGCAGCAGGACGTGGCGTGAATACTGCGGAGACTGCGGCAACCATCGCAACTGGTCGTCTCGGAATCTTCCATGGTATGAAATCTTACTTCTGCCAGGATGAATACGGACAGATCGCACCGGTATACTCCATCTCCGCAGGTCTTGATTACCCGGGTGTAGGTCCGGAGCATGCACACCTTTATGATATCGGAAGAGCAGAGTACGTTCCTGTTACAGATGACGAAGCAGTAGAGGCTTTTGAATATCTTTCCAGAACAGAAGGAATCATTCCTGCGATCGAAAGTGCCCACGCAGTGGCCTATGCGAAAAAGATCGCACCGACACTTGGAAAGGACAAGATCATGGTAGTTACCATTTCAGGACGTGGAGATAAGGACTGTGCGGCAATCGCCCGCTACAGAGGGGAGGATATTCATGAATAAGAGAATTACAGAGGCATTTGCAAACGGAAAAGCATTTATTCCTTTTTTGACCTGCGGAGATCCGTCTCTGGAGGTAACAGAGCAGCTGGTTTATGCAATGGAAGAAGCAGGAGCAGATCTGATCGAGCTTGGGATCCCGTTCTCAGATCCTACCGCAGAGGGACCTGTGATCCAGGAAGCCAATGTCCGGGCATTTGCAGGTGGCGTGACTACAGATAAAGTTTTTTCAATGGTAGAAAAAATCCGTAAAAATACAAAAATCCCAATGGTATTCATGACCTATGCAAACGTAGTATTTTCTTACGGAACAGAGCGTTTTATCAAGAAAGCAGCGGAAGTTGGAATGGATGGACTGATTCTTCCGGATGTTCCGTTTGAGGAAAAAGAAGAGTTTGATGTTGTGTGCAAACAGTACGGCCTTGACCTGATCTCCCTGATCGCACCGACCTCCCATGAGCGGATCGCCATGATCGCAAAAGAGGCGGAAGGCTTTGTTTACTGCGTATCTTCCCTTGGTGTAACAGGAATGCGTACCAGCATTACCACAGATATCGGAGCTATGGTGAAATTAGTAAAAGCTCAGAAAGACATTCCATGTGCAGTAGGATTCGGAATCTCCACACCGGAGCAGGCAAAAAAAATGGCAGATCAGTCAGACGGTGCCATTGTAGGATCTGCGATCGTGAAGCTCTGTGGTGCCTACGGCAAAGACTGCGTGCCGAAGGTGAAGGCTTATGTGAAAGAGATGAAGGATGCGATCAGATAAGTTCCCGGCTGAAATTGGAACACAGATCACAAAGTGTAATAAAAATCTGCTTTATCCCAAAGAAAGGGTAAAGCAGATTTTTTTCTGCTCTGAACAGAGGCCGGAAAAATTGCAGGAAATATCTACTTGACAGTCAGAGACCAAATGATAGATGATATAAAAAAAGGTGAGGAGGAAATTGGGGATGAATCGGGAAGAAGCAAAGAAGAAAGCAGAAGCGCTGGTTGCCAGGATGACTCTGGAGGAAAAAGCCAGTCAGTTAAGGTACGATGCACCTGCAATAAAAAGATTGGGAATTCCGGCGTATAACTGGTGGAATGAGGGACTTCACGGTGTTGCCAGAGCAGGGCAGGCAACGGTTTTTCCACAGGCGATCGGAATGGCGGCAGCTTTTGACCGGAAAAGTGTGGCAGAGATGGCCGGTATCGTGGCAACAGAGGGCAGAGCAAAGTATAATGCATATTCCGTAAACGGTGACAGAGATATTTATAAGGGATTGACGTTCTGGTCTCCTAATGTCAATATTTTCCGTGATCCACGATGGGGTAGAGGCCATGAAACTTATGGGGAAGATCCGTATCTTACAAAAGAACTTGGAGTTTCCTTTGTAAAAGCACTTCAGGGAAATGGGGATACAATGAAGGCAGCAGCCTGTGCCAAACATTTTGCAGTACATTCCGGGCCGGAGGCACTCCGTCATGAATTTGATGCGGAAGCATCCGCAAAAGATATGGAAGAAACGTATCTGCCGGCATTCGAAGGTCTGGTAAAAGAAGCCAAAGTAGAAGCGGTTATGGGAGCTTATAACCGGACAAACGGGGAACCCTGCTGCGGAAGTCCCACATTACAGAAAAAACTCAGAGGCGAATGGAAATTTCAGGGGCATTTTGTATCAGACTGCTGGGCAATCCGTGATTTTCATGAACACCATATGGTAACGGATACAGCCGTTGAATCTGCAGCACTGGCGATTAATAATGGCTGTGACCTGAATTGTGGAAATACTTATCTTCACATTATGAAGGCATACGAAAAGGGGCTTGTCACAGAAGAAACCATAACCCGGGCAGCAGTGCGGCTTTTTACCACAAGGTATCTGCTGGGGTTGTTTGATGGAAGCGAATATGACAATATCTCCTATCTGGAGGTGGAATCTCCCAGGCATCTGGATGCAGCGGAGAAAGCAGCGGAAAAAAGCTTTGTTCTGCTGAAAAATAACGGGATTCTTCCGCTTGATAAAGAAAAACTGAAAACAATAGGGATCATCGGACCAAATGCGGACAGCAGGCAGGCGCTGATCGGCAATTATCACGGGACAGCTTCCAGGTATATTACCATACAGGAAGGCATCCAGGATTATGTGGGAGACGATGTAAGGATCCTTACTTCCAGAGGCTGTGATCTGTTCCGAGACCGGACGGAGCACCTTGCGTTTACCAGAGATCGTATTGCGGAAGCCAAGGTGGTTGCGGAAAACAGCGATGTGGTGATCTTATGTATGGGACTGGATGAGACACTGGAAGGGGAAGAGGGAGACACCGGAAACAGCTATGTATCGGGAGATAAAGAAGATATTGAACTTCCCGGAGTACAGCGAGAACTGATGGAAGCGATCGCAGATACCGGAAAACCGGTAGTATTCTGTCTGCTGGCAGGAAGTGACCTTAATCTGAAATATGCGGCAGAGAAATTTGATGCAGTCATGATGCTGTGGTACCCTGGATGCCAGGGCGGGAAGGCAGCGGCAAGGGTATTGTTTGGAGAAATCTCGCCATCAGGAAAACTTCCGGTGACATTTTATGAAAGCCTGGAAGAACTTCCGGATTTTACCGATTATTCCATGAAAGGCAGAACATATCGCTATATGGAACGAAAAGCACAGTTTCCTTTTGGATATGGTCTGACGTACAGTAAGGTGGCAGTAGATAAAGCAGAGGTCAAAACATGTGGACAGAAGATAAACGTGGAGGTAGAAGTGCAGAATAACGGCGCATATGATACAGAGGATGTTGTTCAGATTTATGTAAAAAATATCGACAGCAAAAATGCCATTCCAAATCCGATGCTGGCCGGTTTTCATCGGATATTCCTGAAGGCGGGAGAATGCCGAAAAATAGAAATCCCAATATGGGAAAAAGCATTCACCGTAGTAGATGAAACAGGAAAACGGATGGAAGAAGGAAAGAAATTTGAAATTTATGCAGGCTGCAGCCAGCCGGATGAAAAAAGCAAAGAACTGACCGGGATCATGCCGGTAAAGATCATCTGGGAAAAATAATAAGAAAATCTAAAGTAACAGGAGGGCGATGCATCAGGTAGCGCCCTCCCTTTATATCTAACGCATAAACAACCGTACCATTTTCTCATAAATCTTCCGATATTTCTGATACCGCATAGGAAGATCGATCCAGGTCTTTTTATCTACAATACTCTTATAATGAGAGAATGTCCGGAAGCCGTCGATGCCATGATAGGATCCCATGCCGCTTTCACCAAAGCCGCCGAAGCCCATATTGCTGGTTGCCAGATGTATGAGGACATCGTTGATACAGCCACCGCCGAAACCACATCGGGAAGTAACTTCCCGGGCATTTTTTTCATCTTCGGTGAAGATATAAAGAGCCAGCGGATGTGCCATGGAATTGATCTTTGTTACGGCACCTCCGAGAGAGTCATAGGTGAGGACCGGAAGTACCGGACCGAAGATTTCCTGCTGCATGACCGGATCTTCGAAGGTTACGTTATCAAGAACCGTCGGCTCGATCTGAAGTGTTTCACGGTTGGAACCACCGCCGCAGACAGTTTTGGAAGGATCGATCAGACTGTTGATACGGTCGAAATGCTTTTCGTTGATGATCTTTCCATAATTCCGGTTCTTCAGTGCTTCTTTTCCATACTGGCGTGTGATCTGTCTGCGAAGCTCTGCGACCAGGGCTTCTTTGATCTCCGGATCACAGTAGATGTAGTCCGG
The DNA here is from genome assembly GCF_039062885.1 of Blautia sp. 2227st1_G12_2227SCRN_220401. Lineage (NCBI taxonomy): Bacteria > Bacillati > Bacillota > Clostridia > Lachnospirales > Lachnospiraceae > Blautia > Blautia sp. 2227st1_G12_2227SCRN_220401. Next base: position 100,536 of record NZ_JBCLNI010000008.1, read on the forward strand.
AGCCACGCAGGTCTGGCCACAGTTCAGGAACTTGCCGAATACGATACGTTTTGCCGCAAGGCGGAGATTGGCTGTTTTGTCCACGATGCAGGGGCTTTTTCCACCCAGCTCCAGAGTGACTGGTGTGAGGTGTTCGGAAGCCTTTCTCATGACCTCTTTTCCCACAGACTGGCTTCCCGTGAAGAAGATGTAATCAAAGTGCAGACTGAGAAGATGTGTGTTTTCCGCACGTCCGCCTGTGACAGTTGCAACGTATTTTTCATCGAAACATTCATGGATGAGAAGACGGATCACTTCACTTGTTGCCGGTGAGTAGGCGCTTGGTTTCAGGATGACTGTGTTTCCGGCTGCAATGGCGTCTACCAGTGGTTCTATGGTGAGAAGAAACGGATAGTTCCACGGACTCATAATGAGAACCACACCGTAGGGGGATGGTTTGCGGAAACTGTGGGAATGGAACTGTGCCAGTGGAGTTGGAACGGTCTGTTCTTTTGCGTAGGAGCGGATATTTTTCAGCATATGTGTGATCTCGGAGAGCACCAGTCCGGTCTCACACATATAGCTTTCGAAATTACTTTTTCCAAGATCCTTTTTCAGCGCGGCGTGGATCTGATCTTCGTGTTTCCGGATGGAAGCGCGGAGACGTTTCAGGGCGCTGATGCGAAAATCAAGGTCAAGAGTTGCGCCGGAGTAGAAGTACTGGCGCTGTTTATCTAAAAGCTGGTTGATCTGTTCTTTTTCCATGGAATTGTAGTCCTTTCTGAAAAAACTGTATTCGAAATATCGAAAAAATCTTTCTATGCCAATGGCTGTTTTAGCAATTGCCTGCCGGAGGCATCAGTCTGTAATACAGTGTTTCAAGTTCGCCGGCATCCATCAGTACAGGAACCGGGTACAGAGGATTGGCTTCTTTATCTGCGTAATGGGCAAGCTCCGGGATGTCTGTTTCCTGGATTTCCGGAATATAGTCTCCGATGCTAAAGCGTTTTTTCATATCTTTTATTGCATCAATAAACATCCGGGCAGCAGTTTTATCGTCCTCATGTTTATCGCAGAGACCGGCAGTTACGGCAAGGTTGCGGAGTTTGTGAGTGATGGAATCTCCGTATGTTTCCAGTACCATAGGAAGGATCACTGCATTGGCAAGCCCATGTGGAACATTATATTTTCCGCCGAGGGAATGTGCAATTGCGTGGACATATCCAACGTAGGATTTGGTGAAGGCACAGCCTGCGAAATAGGAGGCGCGGAGCATATTTCGTCTTGCTTCAATATTATTGCCGTCTGTGTAGGCGGTATCCAGATTTTCAAAGATCAGTCTGACAGCATCCAGGGCATTTTTTCTTGTGCCAGGTGTAGTGGAATTTCCAATGTAGGCTTCCACCGCGTGAGTCAGGGCATCCATGCCGGTGGTAGCTGTGATAAACGGCGGAAGGCTTAAAGTCACTTTCGGGTCAAGGACTGCGTAGCGTGGGATCAGCGGAAAATCGTTGATGGCATATTTGTGCCGTGTTTCTGCATCGGTAATGACAGCAGCAAGTGTTGTTTCACTTCCTGTTCCTGCAGTCGTGGGGATGGCGATGAGAAGAGGAAGCTTTTTGTGGATCTTCAGGATTCCCTTCATCTGAGCAAGAGACTGGTGTGGCTTGGCAATGCGGGCTGCTGTGGCTTTTGCACAGTCCATACTGGAACCTCCGCCGAAGCCGATGATCGCCTGGCAGTCATTGTCCAGATACATGTGAAGGGCTTCGTCCACATTGACGGTTGTTGGATTGGCAACGGTTTTGTCGTAGATGTGGTAAGAGATGCAGCTTCGCTTCAGTGTCTGCTCCAGCCTTTCTGTAAGGCCAAGGCTTCGGATCCCTGCATCTGTGATGATGAGTACATTGTTATAGTTTCTTTTTTCCAGAACTTCCGGAATACCTTTGACGCTTCCGATGATCTTCGGATTGCGGTAAGGAAGCAGTGGAAGGGCGAATTTAAAGACATTCTGGAAAACCCGGCAGTAAGCTTTTTTTAATGGATTCATGGTAGTTTTCGTTCCTTTTAAAGTCAAATTATTTTATTCTAAATATTATATATAGCAGTTGGAAGGGGAAAAGTCAAGGTTGCCGTTTATGGAAGTGCATCGCGAAGCGTGTTGCTGAGAACAGAGTAACCGTAACGTCATAAAAAAGAAAACAGGAAAATATAATATTGTCATGGTTGTAAATATCCTTTACACTAAGGGAGTCAAACAGAATCATTATGCAAGGATTGGATATCCAGCGGAAGGCAAATGTCCGCAGGATAGATATTGATCACGGAGGAAATCATGCCAGAAACAGACACATCCGCAAAAAATCCTCTTCATGTATCCGAAGTGGATGATAATTTAAAAGAATTAAGCCCTCACGGTTCCTTTGAGCTGCCGGTGGAAACCTATATGGCGAACTGTGAGATCTTTCATGCATTGTATGACCACTGGCACAGTGAGATGGAGATCATGTATATTGAAAAAGGCAGTGGCTTTGCCAGACTGAACCGGGAGAGCATCCGCCTGAAAAAGGGGGATATCCTGATCGTGAACTGCGGAGTTCTCCATAGTATGCGCACGGATCTTAAGAAGCCTCTTTATTATAAGAGTGTGGTTTTCAGCTTGGGCTTCCTTGCAGGTCAGCCGGGAGATATCTGCCAGGAATGTGTGGTATCACCATTAATAGAAAACAAGGCAGAATTCTGCCATCATATAGAAGAAGGAGATTCCGGATATGAGAAGCTACGGGAAATTTTTCTGGAGATCCATGACTGTCATACGGAGAAGAAGCCATATTTCTATGTGAAGCTGAAAATGCTGTTTTTTGATTTCTTTTATGAGATGCTGACGAAGCATTATATTATCCCGGTAAGCACAGAGCAGAACAAGAGCCTTGCAGCAGTAAAGGAAGTGCTGGATCATATCAGCCTTCACTACCAGGAGAATCTTACCGTTTCAGAGCTTTCCGGACTTTCCAATTACAGTGAGTATTATTTTATGAAGCTTTTCCGCCAGTATACGGGAAAAACCCTGGTGGAATACATCAATGACTTCCGTATGGAGAAGGCGAAGTATCTTCTTACGCATTCCGATGCACCTGTGACGGAGATCGCCATGCAGGTGGGATTTAACAGTACAAGTTATTTTATAAAGAAATTTCAGCAGTCCAATAAGGTTTCACCGCATAAGTACAGGAAGAGTATGAGACAGATCTGAGACAGATCCCGAAACAACCGCATATGTACCGGTTATGTTTTTATGCAGAGCTACAGTAAAAAGTGAAAAACAGTCTGACAAATATCTTGCATATCATGACAGGATTGTTATATTTTTGAAAAGAAATGCGTGATATCCTAATATCATCAAAAACAAAGCAAACAACCTTGTAAAAACATATTTCATCCCATCAAGATCCATGAAAGGAGATCAAAATGGAAACATTAAGCAAAGTATTTGAAGACAAATATAACAAAAATGTAAAAGATTGTACAAACGAGGAAATCTATCACGGACTTCTCTCCTGGACAAAGGAGCAGCTGAAGGGCCGCGGCTACCAGGAAGGAAAAAAGAAAATTTATTATATTTCCGCAGAGTTCCTTATCGGTAAGCTTCTTTCCAACAACCTGATCAATCTGGGCGTTTATGATGAAGTTGCGAAATATCTTAAAGAAAACGGAAAAGAGCTTTCCATGATCGAGGAGATCGAGCCGGAGCCATCTCTCGGAAACGGCGGACTTGGCCGTCTGGCAGCATGTTTCCTGGATTCCATTGCAACTCTGGGACTTCCGGGAGAAGGAATCGGACTTAATTATCACCTCGGACTTTTCAAACAGGAGTTTAAGGATCATCTTCAGTTTGAGACACCGAATCCGTGGATCCAGCCGGAGAGCTGGCTTACAGATGCAGGCGTTTCCTATTACGTGCCGTTTAAGGGCTTTATGCTGAAATCCACACTGTATGATATTGATGTTGCAGGCTATGAAAACAAAGCGATCAAGCTTCGCCTTTTTGATATTGATATTGCAGACGAGAGCATTGTGGGCGAGGGAATCTCCTTTGATAAGAAGGATCTGCTCCACAATCTGACACTGTTCCTTTATCCGGATGACAGCGATGATGCAGGAAGAAAGCTTCGTATCTATCAGCAGTACTTCATGGTAAGCAATGCGGCACAGCTGATCCTGGATGAGGCAACAGCAAAAGGCTGCAATCTTCATGACCTTGCCGATTACGCAGTGATCCAGATCAACGATACACATCCGAGTATGGTAATTCCGGAGCTTATCCGTCTCCTCACAGAGCGTGGAATCGAGTTCGAGGAGGCATGCGAGATCGTATCTCATGTATGCGCTTATACCAACCATACCATTCTTGCAGAGGCACTTGAGAAATGGCCGATCTCCTATCTTGAGGAGGTTGTTCCGCATCTGATGCCGATCATCCGCAAGCTGGACGAGCGTATCAAAGCAAAATATCCGCAGGAAAATCTTGCCATCATCGACAAGAACGACCTGGTACACATGGCACATATGGACATACACTACGGATTTTCCATCAACGGTGTTGCATCCCTTCATACCGATATCCTGAAGGAGACAGAGCTTCATCAGTTCTATGAGATCTATCCGGAGAAATTCAATAACAAGACAAACGGAATCACCTTCCGCAGATGGCTCCTTCACTGCAACCATCCGCTGACAGAGTACATCACATCCATGATCGGTGACGGCTTCCGCAAGGATTCCTTTGAGCTTGACAAGATGCTTGGCTTCAAGGGAAATCAGGACGTTCTTGCAAATATCCTTAAGATCAAGCAGGATGCAAAGAAGAGATGTGCGGAGTTTATCAAAGCCAACACAGGTGAAGAGATCAACACACACAGTGTTTATGATATCCAGATCAAACGTCTTCATGAGTACAAACGTCAGCAGCTGAACGCACTTTACATCATTGACCGTTACCTGAAGATCAAGGCAGGCGAGAAGCCGCAGCGCCCGGTAACCTTTATCTTCGGTGCAAAGGCAGCTCCTGCATACGTTATCGCAAAGGATATTATCCACCTGCTTCTCTGCTTACAGGAGCTTATCAACAATGATCCGGAGGTTTCCCCGTACATGAAAGTTGTTATGGTGGAAAACTACAACGTAAGTGCAGCAGAGAAGCTGATCCCTGCCTGCGATATCTCCGAGCAGATCTCTCTTGCTTCCAAGGAGGCCAGCGGAACAGGAAACATGAAGTTCATGCTCAACGGTGCTGTAACACTGGGAACCATGGATGGTGCAAATGTGGAGATCAGCCAGCTGGTAGGCAAGGATAATATCTATATCTTCGGAGAGTCCAGTGAGCAGGTTATCGAACACTATGAAAAGGCTGACTACTGCTCCAGAGATTTTTATGAGAAAGACGAGCGCATCCGTCGTGCAGTAGACTTTATCGTAGGAAACGAGCTTCTTTCTATTGGAAGTGAGGAGCATTTAAGAAGACTGCATCATGAGATCGTAAGCAAAGACTGGTTCATGACTCTTCTTGACTTCGAGGATTATGCGAAGGTGAAAGATCAGGCACTGTCCGATTATGAGGACAGAACCGCATGGGCAGAGAAAATGCTTGTAAATATCGGAAAAGCAGGATACTTCTCTTCAGACAGAACCATCGAGGAGTACAACAGAGATATCTGGCATCTGACACCGGAGAAATAAAACGGTTTTAGGCAGATTGCTCCGGCTCGGAAGAAAAATAGAAAAATAGAAAATAAAAACGCCGGCATTCATTGGAATATGTACTGGGGCTGAGATGTCAGAGATGATCTGGCAGCCTGGACAGGACATGTTACAGATGAATGGCCGGTGTTTTTTTGTGAAATTGGTTGCGAAAAATTGTTTACGGAATCAGGCAAGCGATACTTCAGGCTTTTCCATGCTTAAATGCCATCATCATCTCCTTGGTAAGGCTGATATTATCTCCTTCATCCGGAATGTCTTCCCGGTTGAACCAGGAGGCCATGGAAAGCTCATCGTGGTCTACAGTCAGAGTGTCGTCGCCATCCAGATCACAGTAGAAGCCAAACAGAAGTGTTCCGGAGAAGGACCATGGCTGACTTTTGTAGTAGCGGAGATTTTTGACCTTTACGCCGATCTCTTCCATAACTTCACGGTGGACAGTCTCCTCGATGGTCTCGCCAATCTCGGCAAAACCTGCGATCATGGCGTAGCGGGTGTGATTTCGGCCCTCATATTTGGAGAGGATCAGCTTGTCACCGTTGGTAACGCCTACGATCACAGCTGGAGAAAGCACTGGATATTCACCGTTTCCACAGGCAGGGCAGATCATCTTGCGCTCATGTTTATCATGTACCATCGGTTTTCCGCAGCAGCCGCAGAAACGGCGCTTGCTGTACCACTGAAAGAGCTGATATCCGGTGATTCCTGCGAAAGCCAGATACTGTGGCTCTGCTGTGCGGAGAACTCTTGTGATCTCAAACTGATAACCAGGAAGGAGCCTGGTGTCAAGATCCGGGATCAGATAAAAATGCTCTTCGTCAATGGAGAAGAGATAGATATAATTCTCATAGAGATTTTCAACTTTTCCTTCCAGCTCTCCAAAGCTTGGAAGAGTCATAGTCTCGCCATCTTTTTTCATAAGGATCTTTCCTTCTTCATAGGCGAGGATGTGGCTTTCTTTATCCGGGGCCACAGGTTTGTACTCATTGTGATAGGTATGTGGTGCGATATCCTGGATCATGATCGATAATTCCTTTCCGAATTTATTGTTTTACAGTGTTTGCTGAGAAGTTTTGCCATATAAAATACAGCACGCTTTCTACAGTATAAGCTTACCTTAAGAAAAAGGCAACTCCAGCAATAACAAAAAAAGTTGTATGAGTCAGAAAATCAGTGTAAGATAAATGTATTATATTGTGCAGAAGATGTGAAAGATCTGAAAATTTTTCTGCACAGAAGGAGAAAATTATGCCAACAACAGAAAAGCCGGGACTGACCCGGGATGCCATTAAATATCTGGCAATTTTTACCATGCTTCTGAACCATATCGCCAACGTGCTTCTGCCGGAAAACACGATCCTGTGGGAAGTGTTTATAGACATTGGCTACTTCACAGCCATTACCATGTGCTATTTTCTTGTGGAAGGTTTTTACTATACACATTCCAGGAGAAAATACGGTGAAAGGCTTCTGATCTTTGCCGGGATCTCCCAGGTTCCCTATATGATAGCCTTTGGGAATTCACAGCTGAATATGATCTTTACTCTGTTTATCTGTTTTATGATCCTGGTTGTTCAGGAAAGGATGATGGCAAGTAAATGGAGAATTCCACTTCTGATCCTGCTCCTTTTACTATCCGTTTATTCGGACTGGGCAATCCTGGCACCGGTTTTTACCATCTGGTTCCATGAGAGCTGGGGGAACAGGAAGAGGATGATAACAGCGTACGGAGTCGGTGCTGCCCTTTTTGTGCTGTTTAACTACAGCTCCTACGTGGAAAAAATGGCAGCGGGACCGGCAATGCTCCATGCTCTGTTTTCGGCAGCAGGGATCGTGGCATCAGGAATCATCATCCTGTGCTTCTATAATGGCAAAAAATCCGAAAAAGCACCGAAGTTTTCCAAGTGGTTTTTCTATATTTTCTATCCGGCACATCTGCTGATCCTGAGCATAGTCCGTGTTATAGTACAGTAATAGATAAAATAAAATCTCTCCAATATTTATAACCGGATAGATTGCCGAAAATAAATTTCATATCCACATAAAACATAGTAATTCTGTAAGAAAACAGAAAAATAGCGAAAAAACTCTTGAAAACCCACAAATTATCTGCTATGCTAACTGACATGACAAAGGCGTCTGGAAATTGAGTTTCCAGGCGCTTTTTGCGTTGCAGAATAATTGAGGGAATCGAGGAGGAAATGTATGATGAATGCAGGAGATACCGGCTTTATGCTGATCTGTACAGCCTTTGTGTTCTTTATGACACCTGGGCTTGCGTTTTTCTACGGAGGACTGGTCCGCAGGAAAAATGTGGTAAATACCATGATGGCCTGTGGGGCGATCATGGGACTGTCCGTAGTTATGTGGACATTGTTTGGATATTCGCTGGCATTTGGAGGAAATCATGGCGGGATCATCGGAGATTTTCGCTGGTTTTCGCTGAATGGCGTAGGCTGGGAGCCGGGACCTTATGCGGATACGATCCCGCATCTGGTATTTGTGGCGTTCCAGATGATGTTTGCCATGATCACACCGGCACTGATCACCGGTGCCGTGGTTGGAAGAATGCGTTTTAAGGCGCTGTTTTTCTTTATTGCGATCTGGTCTTTGATTGTGTATTATCCAATGGCACATATGGTCTGGGGAGACGGTGGATTTCTGGCAGCCATTGGCTCTGTGGACTTTGCAGGAGGAAATGTGGTACATATCAGTTCTGGTGTCAGTGCACTGGTTCTTGCCATTTATCTTGGACAGAGACGAGGCTATGCAAAAGCAACCTATCGCACACACAATATCCCATTTGTATTTCTCGGAGCAGCTATGCTGTGGTTCGGATGGTTCGGCTTTAATGCAGGAAGTGCGCTGAAGGCAGACGGCCTTGCGGCACATGCCTTTATGACCAGCAGCATTTCTTCTGCCTGCGCACTGCTGACCTGGATGCTGATCGAGGTGATCCGCGAGGGAAAACCGACACTGGTTGGTGCATCCACAGGTCTTGTTATCGGACTGGTAGCCATTACACCGGGAGCTGGTTTCGTACCGGTATGGGCATCCTTTATCATTGGGATCCTGGTAAGCCCGATCTGTTACTTTACTGTGCTCCTTCTGAAACAGAAGCTGAAGATCGATGATGCCCTGGATGCTTTTGGCTGCCATGGTATCGGTGGTATCTGGGGAGGAATCGCAACAGGTCTCTTCGGAAAAACTTCCATTAACTCTGTTGCAAAATGGGATGGCCTTGTGTTTGGAGATCACCGTCTGTTCCTGGCACAGGTATTGAGTATTGTGATCACCATTGCGGTTGCTATTGTGGGAACGCTGATCTGTATCGGGCTCGTGCGGATCTTTACACCGCTTCGTGTAGATCCGAAGGAAGAGATGGTCGGTCTGGATGCATCCCAGCATGGAGAGAATGCATATCCGTCATTTAATGGATTTGACTGATAAGAGTCCATTTCCTGTTAATGTGAATGATGGTGTTAAAGAGGAGATTATAGTATGTTGATTAAAATAGAAGCAATCGTAAGAGAAGAAAAAATGGAAGATGTCAAAGCAGCGTTAAATGAGATCCAGGTTAACGGTTTTACAGTAACCCAGATCATGGGCTGCGGAACACAGCGCGGCTATACAGAATATGTCCGTGGTTCCAAGATCGATGTATTTCTGAAACCGAAGATCAAGTTTGAGATTGTAGTATCATCAGAAGACTGGGAGATTAAAGTTATTGATGCCATTCAGAAAGCAGCATTCACCGGTGATCCGGGCGATGGTAAGATATTCAGCTACGAGATCCGTAACGCTGTTCGTATCCGTACAGGTGAGACCGGATACGATGCGCTGCAGTCGGAATTTCTGTAAATTGTTTTATTAATATGTAAATTATGTGTGAAAGAGTCCTTCGGGAAGTCGCAGAGATATCAGGAGATATAATCTTGAGATTTTTCGGAGGACTTTTTTACCACAGATTTAACAATAGTCTTACGTTGATTTGATGAAAAACAGCATGTGGCCGGTATAATATATAAGATGTACACGAAAACTAAAAATAATAGATAAGGCAGACATGACAAAAAAGAAATCAAAGAAAAAAATAAGAAAAAAACAGAAATCCATTAAAGATGGATTCGAGCAGGACCAAGAAGAGCAGGAGAAGGAGAATCCCAAAAAGGATGCTCCGGCTCAGAAGTCAGAACAGAGGTCCGGAGCCAATAGAACCAGAAAATCAGAAGCTGGCAGCAGAAAAAACAGCAGGGCTGTAAAATGTCCGCATGCCCAAAAGAAAACGGAGAATTCCCGAAAGAAAAATTTAAGGAATTCTCCGTTTTATTATCTGACTGAGCAAACTATGAAGTTATTATTCAATATAGAGCTGTGCAACAAATGGGGCATAAGATATCCAACTGCTTTTTCTCTGCCATAGTTGCATTTCAACTGCAAAGATGACACTTCTCACAGGCGGACGGTGTGGCTGCACAACCGCCGAGAGCAGTTTCACGAAGCTCTGCAGGAAGCTTTTTGCCCACAGTATACATGGCATCGATCATCTCATCCAGCGGGATGAACTGGGGGATACCGGCCAGTGACATTTCCGCTGCGATAAGGGCATTGGAAACACCGGCTGCGTTACGGTTCTGGCAGGGATATTCCACTAGGCCGCCTACAGGGTCGCATACAAGTCCAAGCATGTTCATAAGAACCGTGGAAGCAGCATAAGTACACTGAAGAGGTGTACCGCCAAGAAGTTCCACAGCAGCAGAAGCAGCCATTGCAGAAGCGATTCCGACCTCAGCCTGACATCCGCCAACAGCACCGGCAACTGTTGCATTACGCATGGCAAGATAGCCGATCGCGCCTGCATTAAATAATGCCTGGCGGATTTTTTTATCGGAAAAGCCATAGACCTCCTGAAGAGCAAGCATCATTCCGGGAACGATCCCGGCACTGCCGGCAGTAGGAGAGGCAACGATAAGTCCCATGGAAGCGTTGGTCTCAAGGGTTGCCATAGCGTAGGTGATCCCCTTTCCGAGAACGTTTCCGCACAGGCTTTTTCCCAGGTCATGAAATTCGCAGAGCTTTCGGGCTTCACCGCCGATCAGTCCGCCCATAGATATCACCGGATCTTTGATGGGGGAAAAAGCAGCATCCTTCATGATCTCCAGAACACGGTCCATGCGCTGGTCCACGATTTCAGCAGTGGTTTCACCGAGAAGGATCTCACGTTGGCGCATTACTTCGGAAATCGGAAGCTTTTTTTCCTGGCAGAGAGCAAGAAGTTCCTTGGCATTTTTGAAATCCATAAAACACATCCTCCTTTTCCCTACATCTGAACAACCATGACATCATGGATGTTGGTGTTCCGGTGAATGCTTTCTACGATATCTTCCGGGAGATGACCATCGGATTCCACAATCGTATAGGCTGTGGTTCCTTTGGATTCACGGAAGAGGCGCATGAAGGCAATGTTAATGTTACGTTCACTTAAGCATCTGGTGATGTAGGCCACAACACCGGGAGTATCCTGATGGATCACGATGATGGCACTGTATTCGCCGGTGAAATCCACTTTCACGTGGTTGATCTCCACAATGCGGACCTTGCCGCCGCCCAGCGATTCCCCCCGGACTGTCATTTCCTGTCCCTGTTCATTGACCATATGGATATCTACAGTGTTGGGATGGACATCGGTTTCCTCTTCATTTGGAGTAAAGGAAAAGTCGATCCCCTGTTCCCTGGCAATATCAAAAGAATTCCGTATACGCATGTCATCTGTGGAAAAGCCCATGATCCCGCCAAGGAGGGCACGGTCTGTACCGTGTCCCTTGTATGTTCTGGCGAAGGAACCATAAAGGATGAATTCCACTTTTTTCAGGGGCGGCGTGATCATCTTCTGGGCAAGGAAAGCAATGCGTGCAGCCCCTGCGGTATGAGAACTGGAAGGACCGATCATGTTGGGACCCATAACGTCAAATACACTGATAAAAGACATTTTGCTTAATTCTCCTGTGGTGTTTTTGCGATAAATTTCTTATAAATGGTGTCAACGATCACGCCGATGGCGTTGTCACCGGATACATTGCAGGCAGTTCCGAAGGAATCCTGGGTAATGTAAAGGGCAACCATGATAGCACAGATGGCACCGTCCGGATCACCGGCTTCCGCTCCGAATACCATGTAAAGGAATGGAAGAGCAGTCATGATGGAACCACCGGGAGCACCGGGAGATGCAACCATGGCAACACCGAGAGTCATGATGAACGGAACGATGATCCCAAGACTGATGGGCAGCTGGTTCATAAGGCAGACTGCAGTAGCACAGGCTGTGATGGTGATCATGGAACCGGCCATGTGGATGTTTGCACAGAGCGGTACTACGAAGTTGCGGATCTGCTCACACACGCCGTCCTTTTTGGCACATTCCAGATTGACCGGGATGGTAGCTGCGGAAGACTGGGTTCCCAGAGCAGTTGTGTATCCCGGGATCTGATTTTTGATCAGAGTGAAAGGATTCTTTTTGCTGACAGTACCTGCGATCACAAACTGGATCGTAATGCAGATCAGGTGCATGATGATAACAACAAGGAATACCTTCCAGAGGATGCTTAAGATGGCAAAGGTTTTTCCGGAAATAGTCATATCTGTGAAGGTTCCGCAGATGTAAAGCGGAAGCAGCGGGATGATAATGGTATGAAGGACCTTGTCAATGATCTTGGAAAAGTCACTCATTCCGTTATAAAGGCTGTTTCCCATTTCTTTTCCACGCATGGAAGAGAGGCACAGTCCCATGACAAAGGCAAGGGCAACAGCAGAAAGAGTATCCATGACCGGCTCCAGTGTGATGGAGAAAAATGGTGTCAGGGATGCGTCTGCGGTAGCTGCGATCTGATCCAGTGCACCTTCACTCATAAAGTGCGGGAACAGGCTGGATGATACCAGATAGGATGCGGAACCTGCGATCAGAGTGGAGCCATAAGCCAGAGCCACTGTGATCAGGAGAAGCTTCCCTGCACCCTGTGAAAGATCCGCAATACCCATGGTCACATAGGCAAGGATCATCAGCGGGATGACGAATTTCAGAAAGGTACTGAAAAATCCGGAAAGGGTTACAACAAAGCGACAGAAGCCTTCCGGAAGGAACTGGCCGAACAGGATACCTACGATGATGGCAATGATCAGCTTCGGCACAAGTCCGATCTTGATTTTTTTCTTTTCCATTTGGATTCTTTCCTCCCAAGTATGAATTTATTCATTTTGCACAAAAATACGATTGACGTCCTCGTGATTGTATTGTAACATTGACATAAAAATAAGGCAAATTCACAGATTTCATCATCACGATGAAAAAATTTCATAGTAAAAGGGAGAAAATCATGGAAATCCGTCAGTTGGAGACGTTTGTACATGTAGCACAGCTTCAGAGCTTTTCCAGGGCAGCAGAGGTTCTGGGATACACTCAGTCAGCGATCACTGTCCAGATCCGTCTTTTGGAAAATGAGCTGGAAACAAGACTTTTTGACAGAACCGGAAAGCGTGTGGTGCTTACTCCGTCCGGAAAAGAGTTTATGGAGCATGCAAGCCGAATCTTATATGATGTAAATAAAGCAAAAAAGTCAATGAATGACGATGCGGAACTGAAAAATCCATTGCATATCGGGACGATCGAATCCCTGTGCACTGCCAAGCTCCCGGCTGTTCTCAGCAAATTTCGTGAGTTTCACCCGAAAGTAAATATGCAGGTGACTATTGATACACCGGAGCAGCTGATACGGATGATGGAGCATAACGGGCTGGATCTTATTTATATACTGGACACCCCAAGGTGGGACCAGAACTGGGTGAAGGTCATGGAGAAGGCGGAGCCGGTAGTATTTGTGGCCTCTGCAGATTCGGAGTTTGCGGGAAAGACGCTGAAGATGGAGGATATTCTGGAAGAGCCTTTTTTTCTCACGGAAAAGAATGCCAATTATCGGCAGGCCCTAGAGCAGCAGCTGGCGCTTAAGAAGCAGGCCCTGTCACCGGTACTGGAGATCAGCGATACCGCTTTTATCATCCGCATGCTGGAAAAGAACCACGGACTTTCCTTTCTTCCCTATCTGGCTGTGGAGCGGGATATCCGGAAAGGAAGAATTGCCCTTTTACATGTGGAAGATGTGGAGATATCCATGTACCGGCAGATCTTTTACCATAAAAATAAGTTTAAGACAAGAGAGATGGAGGAGTTTATCCGCCTGGCGGCAGAGTGAAAGTCAGAGCTTGTAAAAACAAATAAAATGTGGCACTATAAAAGAAAAAAAACACAGGAGAGAAAAAATGAATCTTATTGAAGAAGCAAAAGCTCTTGGTTTTTCCGATGCAGCGGTCATAAGTACCGATCAGCTTGTATTTGTGCCGGAATACCGGGTTTTCTGCGAGGACAATCTTTGCGGGAATTATGATAAAAACCCGGCATGTCCACCACAGAGTGGCACTGTAGAGGAGATGAAAGAGCATGCGCTGAAATACGAAAAAACGCTGATACTCCAGACAATGCAGGATGGCCTTATGGACTACAAAAAGGCAAAACTTGCTCATAACAAACTGACAGAACAGCTGGCAGAGAAGATGAAAGAAGAGGGAATAACTGATCTTCTGATCATGAGTGCAGGACCTTATAAACATAATTCCTGCATGTCCGCTTACTGTGTGGATGCACAGAAAATGGCAGACGCTGCAGGAATGCTATGCTGGACCAGCGACGGAATGATCCGTTATTTTTCCCAGGTTCTTTTCCAGGGGTAAGATGAAGAATTTTGTAAAGGAATATGGGAGAAATAGATGGAGTTTTACGAATGCGAGTATCCGTTGACAGAAACAGAAAAAACGTGTAGAGTTTAAATAAATGTAATTACATAAAAAGAATCAGCAGGAGAAAAACCAGAATGGAAAAATCAACAGTTTATTTCACTGATTTTCGTTGTCCGGTGGGAACCAGCCAGCTGGACAAACTGAAAAAACTCTGCGTTGCCGCAGGAATCAAAGATATCGATATGGATGGAAAATTCGTAGCCATCAAGATGCATTTCGGAGAGCTTGGAAATATGGCATTCCTTCGTCCGAACTATGCAAAGGTAGTCGCAGATCTCTGTAAGGAGCAGGGCGGAATGCCGTTCCTGACAGATTGTAATACTCTTTATCCGGGAAGCAGAAAGAATGCACTGGAGCATCTGGACTGTGCAAATCTTAACGGATTTAACACGATCACAACCGGATGCCAGATCATCATCGGTGACGGAGTTCGAGGAACCGATGAAGTAGAAGTTCCGGTAGTAAACGGAGAATACTGCAAAACTGCCCTGATCGGACATGCTATCATGGACGCAGATATTTTTATCAGTCTCAGCCATTTCAAGGGACATGAGTCAACCGGCTTTGGCGGTGCTCTGAAGAATATCGGTATGGGATGCGGAAGCCGTGCCGGAAAAATGCAGCAGCATGCCAGCGGAAAGCCGGCCATCCATGAAGATGTCTGTCGTGGTTGCCGCCGTTGTGCGAAAGAGTGCGGAAGTGATGCGATTACATATGTAAACAAGAAAGCAGTTATCGATTACGATAAATGCAAAGGCTGTGGCCGCTGTATCGGGGCCTGCAGCTATGATGCCGTATACAATCCGAATAGCAGTGCAAACGAGCTTCTTGATCGCAAGATGGCAGAGTATGCACAGGCTGTCTGTCACGGACGTCCCCATTTCCATATTGCACTGGTACAGGATATCAGCCCTAACTGTGACTGCCATGGTGAAAATGATGCGCCGATCCTTCCGGATATCGGAATGTTCGCAAGCTTTGACCCGGTTGCACTGGATCAGGCCTGTGCAGATGCCTGCCTGAAGGCAACACCGATCGCTAACAGCCAGCTTGGAGAGCATCTGGCAGAGCCGGGATGGCACTGTCACCATGACCACTTTAAGGATTCCAATCCGAATATTGAGTGGAAGGCAACCCTGGATCAGGCAGAAAAGATCGGTCTGGGAACCAGGGAATATGAGCTGAAGATAATCAAATAAGAAAAAGAAATCATATAAAATTACGAAAGCACGCCTGCAATATGGCGTGCTTTTTTGCACAAATAAAGAAATATAAAATGAAAAAACGGATAAAGACGGTATTTTAAATAAAAAACACGTGCGTGCATATGCGTGCTAGAAATACAGCTGTTGTGAATAATATACAAAGAAATAACAGGATGATTTGGACAAAAACGAGAAAACAGAAAAAGCTGTAAATTTGTATTGCATAATAAGGTTGCGTGTGATAACATACACACAACATAATTAACACGCATTTAACACGCAGATAAAGAAAAAATAGCACGCAAATAAAAGAATATCAAAGATAAGCGGAGCTAATGTGCAGGAAGACGTGCAGATCGTGTGTACAGAAACAGGCTGCATTCTGTGGGCAGAGAGTACAGAGCAGGCCGGAAATCTTTTTCAGAGGAGGAAATTATGACAGGAACACAGAAAAAACAGCGTCTGCTGACTATGATATTCGGAGCTTTCGCAATCTTTTTTACCGGATATCCCCATGTATGGTCTATTTACCAGCCCTATGTGATGGAGCAGGCAGGCTGGAGCCAGGGACAGGCATCCATGTGCTTTTATCTGGCACTGAGCACCTTTGTATTTGGAAATATCGTAGGCGGAAGGATGCAGAACCGCTTTAAGGAAAAGACGATTGTATGGATCGGAGGCGGGATCTTTGCGGCAGGAATCCTGGCATCCGCATTTCTGATCGTTCCCACACCGCTTCCTATGTATCTGTCCTATGGCGTGATGCAGGGATTTGGACAGGGAATGATCTACACGGTGATTCTGGCAACCGTGCAGAGATGGTTCCCGGACCGTACCGGATTTGCTTCCGGCGTTGTGGTAACTGCCAACGGACTTTGCGGATTTTTCCTGGCGCCGCTGAGTCGAAAGCTGCTGGAGGCAGAGGGCGTGCAGAAAACCTTTCTGATCATTGGGGCAGCCATCGCAGTTTCCTGGATCCTGTGCGGCATCTTTTTTCAGGCACCCGATAAGAGTCTGGTGAACGCAGGTGGCTCTGCGGCAAAGTCCGGAACATCGGAGATGAAGCAGTATACATCCGGAGAGATGATGCGTACAAGAAATTTTTATCTTCTTCTTGCGACCATGTTCTTTGGACTGATTTCTTATTTTATGGTTTCACCGGTATCCCAGACCTACCAGATCGACCTTGGGATTCCGTCTGCAGTGGCAGTCAGCGCCGTTATGCTTGGATCCATTGTCAATGCGGGAGCAAGACTGGTGCTTCCGACACTGGCAGATAAAGTGGGAAGGATCGTCTGCATCAAAGGAGTGCTGATCGTGGCAGTGATCGCTATGGGAGTTCTCGCTGTATCAAGATCCCTGGCAGTAACGGTTGCTGTTGTTCTGATGTACGGCTGCTACGGCGGCATCATGGGAAGCTTCCCGTCTCTGACAAGCTCTATTTTCGGAATGAAGCACACTGGGGAGAATTACGGATTTGTCATGTTCGGCATTGTATTTGCAACCTTTGGCGCACCGGCAATCTCCGGTCTGGTGAGCAGCAAAGGTTATGAGATGAACGTGGTATTTGGGATCGGAGCTGTTTTTGCAGTGATCGCATTGGTATGCCTGACTCTACTTGGACGGAATCTTGTGAAAGAGCATGCCGAAAAATCTGCCGGAGTAAAGGATGATACAGCACAGGTAAGCAAACCACAGGCAGAATAAGTCTGAATGTAACTGGATGCAGAGCTGTATCAGCTGCCGGATCAAAGACAGCTGACTGAGAATCAGAAAACAGAAAAACCTGGAAGAAATAAAATGCCTGTGGCTGATTTCTTCCAGGCTTTTTTTGAGTTGCCGGAATCAGATATTTCTGCTAGGATAACTGAAGGATGAGAAAATCAGATATCGTATTTGCCTGTTTATGGATGAGAGCGTGCGAAATACTGCAATAATAAGGAGTTGATGCATATGATCACCTGTCAGGATATACTGGAGCTGCAGCTGGACGGAGTGGAGCTGATCGCCGGGGAAAAAGGTCTCACAAGACCTGTCACATGGACCTATATGGTGCAGACCCGGCCTTTTGAGGAGCATATGAACCAGGGGAATTTTGCCCTGTGTGTGGTAGACTATGTCCGGTTTGACCTGGAAGAAGCCGGGAAAGCCATGGAAGAACTGTATGGGCTTGGTATTTCCGGCTTTGGGATTTCGATCACCGATGATAAAGAACCCGTCTCGAAGGAGATGATCGACAAAGCCAATGCGCTTCAGCTCCCGCTGTTTTACATTCGGTGGAAGGGAGCTTCTTTTGTGGATATTGCCCAGAGTGTGGGAAAGATCATCCTGGAATATGAAATGCAGAACAGGCGGATGGGAGATTATTTTGATCTGTCGTTTGAAGAAACCGTGAGACGACATAATACAAGAAACAGAGAATTTGGTGAAAAAGATATGCGCAGATGGTGGAGAGAAAAAGATTTTTCTTCAGTTCTCAGGGAACAGGCTATTACCTGCGAAATGGATACAGACAGTATTGTTGAAAAAATATACTCGGATTTGAACGCAGATCGCAAAGCGATTGCGTTCATGAGTATATAAAGTAAATGTAATACAAACATGTTCAGACTGGCAGCATGATTGCGATCATGCTGCCTTTTTTGCTGCTTTCCAGTACTTTTACCTGTCCGTTATGCTGTCGGACAATTTCGCTGACAAGTGCAAGCCCCAGGCCGGCACCTCCCATAGCACGGCTTCTTGATTTGTCCACACGGAAGAACGGGGTGAAGATTTTTTCCTGATATTCAGGAGGAATGCCGATTCCGGTGTCGGAGACTTCAAGAAAGACGTAATTGACAGAGGTGGATGTATCTGTTATTTCTTCGGAAGGATGGATATTTACGGTTACTTTTCCACCGGAGTGATTGTATTTGATCGCATTTTCCACAAGATTGTACACAGCGCGATACAGCAGCAGATAGCTTCCGGTAATAATGCAGTCCCCCTCCTGCTGGATCAGTTCAACATCCTTCTGTTCCGCTACAGAAGCCAGGTCGCAGAAAACCTCATCCGTCAGTGCTGCCAGAGAGATCCTTTCGGAACGTTCAACAGTCTGTACACCGGTCATATCTAGGAGGATTTCAGCCAAATGGGAAAGTCGCCCGGTCTGTTCCTGGAGCATGGAAAAAATCTCCTGATAATCCTTTAAAGCAGGTGTTTCCCTGCGGGCAAAGACCTCCAGATTTGTCTGGATAACGGCAAGAGGAGTCCTAAGCTCATGGGCTGCATTGGCAGAAAACTGCTTCTGTGCAGTAAAGGCCTCATCCAGGCGTGCGAGCATTTTGTTAAATGAAATTGTCAGGCGGGAAATTTCGTCATTGGTAGCAGGAACTTCAAGAGCCTCTGAAAGGTTCTGGACCTCTATTTGGTTTACCTCCTGGCTGAGTCTGCGAAGCGGAAGTAATGCCTGACGGCTGATAAAATAAGTGCAGATGCTGCTGAGAAGGATGATGATCCCTGTTACCATGAGTCCTTTGGTGAGAAACAGTTTTTTTGTTAGCTGCAGCTGATCGGAAAGCTCCGGAAATAAGACGGAGGGATCCATATTAAAGGTGATGGGAGCAGAGTCTGTGTTATCGATCCGTATCATGTAATCTCCCAGATTCTCCATTCCGGCAACTGCAGACTGGCTGATAAAAAAATACATCAGAATGCAGGTGACTGTCATAAGCAGTGCGGTGATCAGTGTCAGACGCCATTGAAGAGATAGCTTTCCGGTTATTTTTTTCATTTTATATCCTCCGTTAAAATGTAACCCTGGCCGATCTTATTCTGTATTGGATCAAAGCCGAGAGCCGTGCGCAGCTTTTTTCGAAGAGAAGAAATGTGGACACGAATGGAATTGCTGAGACTGTTGACGCTTCCGTCCCAGATATGCTCGATCATTTCTTCCGGGCTTATGATACGGTTCTGATGAAGAAGGAAATATTCCAGAAGAGAACTTTCCTTTCGGGTCAGAGAAAGAGGAAGTCCATCGATACTGGCCTTTCTTGTACGGGTATCAAAGCTGATACGTCCGCATTGCAGACATACATCCTGCTGGATAAATTTCCTTCGTGTCAGACTTCGGATCCGTGCCTCCAGCTCTTCAAAATGAAAAGGCTTTGTGAGATAGTCATTGGCACCGAGATCAAGCCCTTCAACCTTGTCCTGGATCTGTCCTCTAGCAGATAGGATCAAAACGGGAGTGGAAGTATTGGATTCCCGAAACTGGCGCAGGATTTCCAGCCCATCAACGCCTGGAAGGTTCAGATCAAGAAGGATGAGATCATAATTTTCCACCAGACATAATTCCAGTCCCTCATCCCCGTCAAAACATGTGTCCGCTTCATAGCCATCCATGCGAAGCCCCTCCGCAATAGACTGGCAAAGCTGCTTTTCATCTTCGATTATCAATATATGCATAGTAAATTCTCCTAAAAAACAGTTGATTTTGCTTTGTTATCTATCATATCATGTATAGCATAAAATTCCTGTAAATTTTTTTATTTCTTAACAGAGATTTTATACAGGGGATGATATAGTAAGGCTATAGAGAACAAAATTAACATATAAAATATACGCCGGTTCCGGATATGGGCCGGTGATATCAGAAGGGAGAATATAAACAATGAAATTAAGAACACAGAAAATAACAGCACTTATGGCAGCAGCGGTATTAGGAATATCTGCATTAGGAAGTGTGCCGGTAACAGCGGCAGAAAGCACGGAAACAGCAGATATCGGAGAGGCAATGGCGGTGGATGGAGAGGCAGTTTCATCAGATCTGGTAGCAGGTACATTTAAGCCTTCCGACGTAACCTGCAAGGCACAGGATTCTTATGAATATCCGTTTCTGGGACTGAAGCTTTCACTTTCAAAGGAGCTGTTAAAGCAGATCAAGGATCAGAGCATTGCAATGCTTACCACGGAAGATTTTGAGAATCAGACCAATGCAGTGACATATGCCTATATAAGCTGGAGCAAAATGACAGAGGAACAGAAAAACGCCGAAATACAGAAGATGGGAACAGGATATGACGACTGGGTGGCAGGTCTGGACAGAATTGGTACAATTGGTGTTTATGACGAAGCTTCACAGAAAAAGCTGGATGAGATCACTGGCTGTACAGAGCATAAAGAGCTTGGAAGCAGTAGTGACGGGAAATACAAATATTATCTGAGCACCAACAAAGATGCAGATGAAAAGCTGACAAAGGAGCTGGAAAAGATCAAAACCGACATTACGGAAATGACACCGTATCAGAATATTTCCGTGTTTGAACAGCCTCAGGATACCAGCGTCAACCCGGAGGATGTAAAATCTGTAGGAAAATTTGAAACAACAGGAATAGATGGAAAAACATATACAGAAAAAGTATTCAGTGACTATGACCTGACGCTGGTAAATATTTTTACAACCTGGTGCTCACCATGTGTAAAAGAGATTCCGGAACTTCAGGAGCTTTATAAAGAAATGAAAGATAAAGGCGTCGGAGTAGCAGGCGTGGTGCTTGATACTACAGATGAAAAGGGAAATCAGGACGAGGAGGCAGTAAAAAAAGCAGGCATTCTTCAGGAAAAAACAAAAGCAGAATATCCGTTCCTGATACCGGATACTACTATGATGAACGGCCGTCTGCAGGGGATTTCCGCATTTCCTGAAACATTTTTTGTTGACAAAGATGGAAACATTGTAGGCGATACCTATACAGGAAGCCATACACTGGACGAATGGAAGGAAATCGTGGAAAAAGAGCTTAAAAACGTTTCAAAGTAGAAGATGATCATTACGGAGAGTGAAAAAATGATTCGGAAAATAACAGAATCCAGGTGGATCGGACCTGCTCTGGCAGTTTTGGGAATTTTACTGATGATACTGGGAATCTGCAGGGGCGAGGTGTCTGTAGTTTTTACAAAAGCGATCAACATCTGTATGGAGTGTATTGGCATTGGATAATAAGAAGATGAAAATAAATGAATGGCCGCGGCATGGAATCCAGGCATTGTGGGCGGCCCTTACAAACAGTCACATATCAGGGTTTGTGACTGGAAAGATCTATACCGGAAAACTGAAAAATGTCTGTGTTCCGGGGCTGAACTGTTATTCCTGCCCCGGGGCAAGAGGGGCCTGTCCCATTGGTTCCCTTCAGGCTGTGATCGGAAGCTGGAACTTCAAGATGGCATATTATGTAGCTGGATTTCTGATCTTTGTAGGAGCGTTGCTTGGAAGACTGGTGTGCGGATTTCTCTGCCCCTTTGGACTGATCCAGGATCTGTTGAACAAGATTCCTTTTCCAAAGAAGATCCGGACATTTCGGGGAGATAAGCTTCTGCGAAAACTGAAATATGTGATCTTTCTTGTATTTGTGATCATACTTCCCATGTTTGTAGTAGATATCATGGGCCAAGGAGCACCATATTTCTGCAAGCTGATCTGCCCGGCAGGAACGCTGGAGGGAGGTATCCCTCTGGTGCTGCTGAACAAATCCATGCGAAGTGCAGTAGGCTGGCTGTACATGTGGAAAAATACAATCCTGGTGATCACCATTATCTTATCAATTATGATATACCGGCCATTCTGTAAGTATATCTGTCCGCTGGGAGCTTTTTATTCGGTATTTAATAAAGTTTCCGTTTTTCGTTACAGAGTAGATAAAGAAAAATGTGTTCACTGCGGAAAATGCAGAAATATCTGCCAGATGGAGGTCGATCCGACGGAAAATCCCAACAGTGCAGAGTGCATCCGATGTGGAAGATGTAAAAAGATATGTCCGACACAGGCGATCCGGTGTGGGTTTGCAGGCAAACCCTGATACAGAAAAATACGAAAACGGTACAGCTTATAAAATATAAGGTGTACCGTTTTTTGCAGAAAACTACTTTTCCATATTATCTATCAGTAACATATTCAGCTGTTCCCAGCGCTTCAGATCTTTTTTTGTAAAAAGCAGCTGGTGGCGGAACGCTTCGGTAAGCTCCTGTGGTTTTAAAGTGATCACACATTTGAATGCGCAGGGCATCAGATCCGCACTGGAAATCCCACACAAAAGTCCTGTTGTAAAATCTCGAAGCTCCAGAGGATTAAAAATGTACAGGAGATCTTCTTCCAGTGGGTTATACTGATTTACAAAGGAAAAACGGATCAGCATATCACTGTAAAGAACTTTTCCGGTGTAAAAAATCTCACTGCTTCTTCCGTTGGCAGAAACAGAACAGATCGTTAAGGTTGCTTCGTATTTTCCGGATTCGCCTTTTTTTTCATAAATATCGATGACGCCATCCTTCGTACGCTGATAGCGTCCATCGTAAAAGTAAAAATATAGCCGCTGTGCCTGAAAAAATGGGCTTTTTTGTCCTTTTCCCGGTGCATTGGACGGTTTACTGGCTGTTTCAGGAAGACCAGTGGTAAGCTGGGACATAGATACCTGGAGAATCTGGCTGATCTCATATAAAGTTTCGATATCAACGGAGATATCTCCATTTTCATATTTGCATACGGTAGCTCGACTTTTATGGATGGCATCTGCCAGATCCTGCAGAGTCATCTTTCCGGCTTTTCGGTATTTTCTTATTTGTTCACCTACATAACAGGTAAAATTACTCATTTTGTTTCCTCATACTATCTATTTTTCTTATTAATTTATATTGTATACGATTATATCGGAAAAACCGGTATTTTGTAAAGTAGTAAGAAACTTTTTTGAAATAAAATTTCGTAAAAAGAAACTTCTGCCATTTGCACTTATCTTTATTTAAGGTAAGATATGGCTGTTAGGCTGAAGGTTTCAGCCTATATCAAATATATACTTGAAGAGGGGAAATTGAAATGAAAGAAAAAGGAAGTAGCTTTTCCGGCTCAATAGGCTTTGTCCTGGCGGCAGCCGGAAGTGCAGTAGGAGTTGGAAATATCTGGAGATTTCCATATCTCTGTGCCAAAGATGGCGGAGGACTTTTCCTGCTGGTTTATCTGGTACTGGTACTGACTTTTGGATTTGTACTGTTGACAACGGATGTAGCACTTGGGAGAAAGACAAAGAAAAATGCATTGAGGGCTTTTGAATCTCTTGATCCAAAGTGGAAATTTTTAGGACATTTAACGTTTATGGTTCCGGCATTGATCATGACCTATTATTCTGTTATCGGTGGATGGATCGTAAAATATTTTTTTACTTATATTATTTCTGATGGGAAAGATGCGGCTTCAGATGTATACTTTACATCATTTATTACATCAGATATTGCACCCGTTGTATTTATGCTGATCTTTCTGGCACTGACTGCCTGGATCGTATTTCGTGGTGTGGAAAAGGGAATCGAAAAGTTTTCCAGGATCATTATGCCGGGGCTGATTCTTCTGATTGTGATCATTGCGATTTTTTCACTGACACTGTCCCATACTGATACGGATGGAACTGTCCGCACCGGTATGCAGGGGCTGGCTGTTTACCTCAAACCGGATTTTCATGGATTGACGGTAAAACGCTTCCTGGAGATCCTTCTGGATGCGATGAGCCAGTTATTCTTTTCCTTAAGTGTATCTATGGGAATCATGATCACTTATGGTTCTTATGTGAAAAATGAAGTTAATTTAAATAAAGCAACAAATCAGATTGAGATCTTTGATACCGGCGTTGCGTTTCTTGCAGGAATGATGATCATACCGGCTGTTTTTGTATTTCTCGGAAAGGATGGAATGGCTTCCGGCCCAAGCCTGATATTTATCTCACTGCCAAAGGTTTTTGATGCCATGGGAGTATTTGGCCGTCCGGTGGCAATTGCATTTTTCCTGATGATGGGATTTGCGGCACTGACTTCCTGCGTGTCTGTCATGGAGACACTGGTTGCAAACTGCATGGAACTCTATCACAAACCCCGTAAGAAAATGTGTGGTGCTGTCGGAATCTATTCTCTTGTTACAGCAGTGCTGATCTGCCTTGGTTATAACAAACTGTATTTTGAACTTAAACTGCCAAATGGTTCCGTTGGACAGCTGCTGGATGTGATGGATTATATCAGCAACAGTTTTCTAATGCCGTTTATCTCACTTTTGACAAGTATTCTGATCGGCTGGGTGATCGGCCCTGCCTGGATCATAGGAGAAGTGGAACGAAATGGGGAACACTTCAAACGGGCAGGGTTATATCGCTTTATGATCCGTTATGTAGTGCCGGTTGTAATGCTGATATTATTCCTGGTATCTACAGGATTTGCAGATTTGATTTCATAAGTGTGGTAATATGTTTATGGCGTCTGGACAGTCGCATTAACGGATGACCAGTACAAGATACGATTAAACAACAGAGGATTTGATGAAAAAAGATATGTACGAATGTTGGAGAGAAAACTAATACATAGAACGGAAATGATTCAGAAAATTAGACTTAGCTCACTTTAAAAGTGAAAAAATAATTTGATAATTTCTTGACAAGTACTAATAAATATGTTAGTATTCAATCATCAAATTAATAAAGTCTTCGGTGACTGACGGAGTTGTGGGATAACCACGAGGGAGCCGGAGATTCGATGAGTCGACCGTCTGGGCAGTATTTGAAGAAATTCAGATACTGCTCTTTTTTATGGGATAAAAAGATCCGGACGGTTGCTGCGGAGAAAGGAGAACATTATGGGATTCAAAAGTGACATCGAAATTGCACAGGAGTGCACAATGGAGCCAATTACCAAGATTGCAGAGAAAGCAGGTATTGATGACAAGTACCTGGAGCAGTATGGTAAATACAAAGCAAAGATCGACTATAATCTTCTGAAAGAAACAGACAAAAAAGATGGAAAGCTGATCCTGGTAACAGCCATCAACCCGACACCGGCCGGGGAAGGAAAAACAACTACAACGGTAGGTCTTGCAGATGGAATGCAGAGACTTGGAAAAAATGTTATGGTAGCTCTTCGTGAGCCATCCCTGGGACCGGTATTCGGTGTCAAAGGTGGTGCGGCAGGCGGCGGCTATGCACAGGTAGTTCCGATGGAGGATATCAACCTTCATTTTACCGGTGACTTCCATGCAATCGGTGCGGCAAACAATCTTCTTGCAGCAATGATCGACAACCATATTTTCCAGGGTAATGAGCTGAACATCGACCCGAGAAAGATCACCTGGAGACGATGCGTGGACATGAACGACCGTCAGCTTCGTAATGTAGTAGACGGACTTGGCGGAAGAACAAACGGTATGCCGCGTGAGGACGGATATGACATTACCGTAGCATCTGAGATCATGGCAGTTCTCTGTCTGGCAAGTGATATCAAAGATCTGAAAGAGAGACTTTCCAGAATCATCATCGGATATACTTACGGTAAGGTTGCTGAGCAGAAACCGGTAACAGCAGGAGACCTCCACGCAGAGGGTGCTATGACAGCACTTCTGAAGGATGCCCTGAAACCAAACCTTGTTCAGACACTGGAGCATGTTCCGGCGATCGTTCATGGCGGACCATTCGCAAATATCGCTCACGGATGTAACTCCGTAACCGCTACAAAGATGGCTATGAAGCTTGCTGATTATGCCATCACAGAGGCTGGATTCGGTGCTGATCTTGGAGCTGAGAAATTCCTGGATATCAAGTGCCGTATGGCAGGTCTTACACCAAGTGCCGTTGTTATCGTAGCAACCGTACGTGCTCTGAAATATAATGGTGGCGTTGCAAAAGCAGATCTTAACAATGAGAACCTTGAGGCTCTTGAAAAGGGTATCCCGAACCTTCTGAAGCATGTAAGCAATATCAAAAATGTATACAAGCTTCCATGTGTGGTAGCTATTAACGCATTCCCGACCGATACCAAGGCAGAGCTTGATTTTGTGGAAGCAAAATGCAAGGAGCTTGGCGTAAACGTAGCACTTTCCGAGGTATGGGCAAAAGGTGGCGAAGGCGGAATCAAGCTTGCTGAGGAAGTGATCCGTCTTGTTGAAGAGCCGAATGATTTCACATATGCTTATGAACTGGAAGGCTCCATCGAGGACAAACTGAACCAGATCGTACAGAAGGTTTATGGTGGAAAGAAAGTGGTTCTTACAGCAAATGCCCAGAAGCAGGCGAAACAGCTGGAGGCACTTGGATTTGGCAACTGCCCGATCTGTGTGGCTAAGACCCAGTACAGCTTAACAGACGACCAGACAAAGCTTGGTGCTCCGACAGATTTCGAGGTAACAGTAAGAAATCTTAAGATTTCCGCAGGTGCAGGATTTATTGTTGCACTGACAGGTGAGATCATGACCATGCCAGGTCTTCCGAAAGTACCGGCAGCAACCAAGATCGACGTAGACGAGAGCGGTAAGATCACAGGACTGTTCTAATATAAAGATTTTTTGAGGGGAATTCAGATAGAAAGCGGTAGAGCTTGCAAAAATAGAGGCTCTGCCGCTTTTTATATTGTTGTCTATTGCTCATGGCGGCGGTCCAGCCATTTACAGATGTAGTGGCCAACAATGTTCCCGGCCAGAAGGGTAAAGAACAAAGCAACATATTTCTGCATGATGTTCACCTCTTTCATTCAGGATTGTATCTGCATTATATCATATTTCGAATGAAAATAATTGACTTTTTGCGGTGAATGGACTATGATGTGTGTAGCTAAAGAAAGTAATTATGCTTATCATGGGCAAAGCAAAACCCCCGGAAGTGGTCGAGACTTCCGGGGGTTTTTGTTTCGTTTATGTAAGGTGGTTTAATCCTTTCAGCTGGAGGTTCGGCAGCAACAGCATTATAGCATGTTCAGAACAAAAATGGTATAATATTATAAATTGTCAAGAATGTCAGCAATCTCCTGCTGCTTGTTGGGATAAAACTCACAATGTAGAGGAAAGTGCAGAGGGGACGCGCATGTGACATTTGCGTTAATTAAGAGGAATCCTATAGAAAAAATTGTAGAGATAAATGAATGTGGGGGGAAATATGGTATACACATGCAAATATAAATCGCTAATCGGAGATATTTTACTTGCCGCAGATGAAATCGGACTTACCGGTTTGTGGTTTGAAGGACAGAAATATTTTGCAAATACACTTCCGGAAGATTATGTTCCACAGGAAACGAAAATTCTCACAGAAGCAAAAAAATGGCTGGATGTATATTTCTCCGGTGAAGAACCGAAATTTACTCCGCCACTTCATCCCACCAGTTCAGTATTCAGACAGGAAGTGTGGAAGATTTTATTACAGATTCCCTACGGACAGACGATCACATATGGAGAAATTGCGCGCAGAATTGCAGTGATGAAAAACACTTCCCATATGTCCGCCCAGGCAGTAGGCGGTGCGGTTGGACATAATGAAATTTCCATTATCATTCCCTGCCATCGAGTCGTAGGAACAAATGGAAGCTTGACGGGCTATGCCGGAGGAATTGACAAAAAAATTTCACTTCTCAAGCTGGAACATACAGATATGAGCCGTTTGTTTATTCCAAAGAAAGGAACTGCACTGTAAAACTCAGGCTGAGAGGACGGTCTGGTGCAGGCGTCCACGAAAAGACAGATATTTTATTTATGAAAACATGCTATGAAAATTGCCAGCAGGATTTCGGAGGAATAATTATGGGAAAAATACTGGATGAAGATTTAATCTACGAGATACTGTCCGTGGTGGAAGAGATACCTGAGGGAAAAGTGGCCTCCTACGGGCAGATCGCACGGCTGATCGGGCGGGATAAAAATTCACGTCTTGTAGGAAAAGTCTTAGGTATGGCAGAATTTTACGGGAAGTATCCCTGCCACAGAGTTGTGAACCATGCAGGGCGTACTGCACCAGGCTGGAGAGAGCAGAAGATGCTTCTGGAAGACGAGGGTGTGGAGTTTAAGGCAAATGGATGTGTAGATATGAAGCAGTATCAGTGGGAGGAGTAGTGTTTTATGAATTATAGAAAGTAGAAATATGATGCAGATCCCGGAGCTTACAGAAGTTCTGAAGCTGAAAGCAGGGGAAAACGGTCTGGAGTAGTTTGTCCGATGGGGCTATTTTGCAGACTGCCTGCAGTGCATCAAAAGTGAATACAGGATTGAATAACTATATCCATGGAGGAGAATTCGTAGTTCTGACAAATCCCAGTGTCACCAACGACAGCCGGAAACTCGTGCTGGAGGAAAAGGACAGAAACGCCGTAGAGCAGCTGTCTTCCTCTATTCTGGATGCAGAACATTTAAGCCGAGAGCGTGTGATGGCACAGGCCAGATATCTGAACCTTGCACCGCTTACCATGACCGATGAGCAGATGGAGAAAGGACTTGAGATCTTTGAAGCTTCTCTGAAAGAGGCATTAGAAGCATAGATTAATAGAAAGTTACTCTGTAACAGAAAAATAAAACATGCTTGACAAATCATAAATTCCTCATATAATTATCAATGGTAATTAACGAAGATAATTATATAAGGAGTTTTTTTATGACAAATGAAAAGATCAAGCGGATGTTTGATGCGTTTTATCAGGCAAAGCGGATCCGGGATATGCTTCCGCCACTGCCTCAGGGGGTGATGCCATCCTACATACAGTATCTGGATGTGATCCATTCTCTGCAGAGAGAAAAAAAGGATATCCGGCTCTCTGATATCAGTGATGCCATGAACCTTCCGCGTCCGGGTGTTACCAGAACAGTGAAAGAAATGGAGACAAAGGGATATCTTCAGAAGCTTACGTCTCCGGATGACGGGCGCGTTACTTACATTTCCATAACAGAAAAAGGAGAGATGCTTTCCAGGAAGTATGATCAGGATTATTTCAGCAGTCTGGCGCCCTATCTTTCAGAGATTTCCGAAGAAGAAGCAGACAATATGATCCGGACCATCGGGAAATTTTATCAGATCATGTGTGACAGGAGGGAACATTATGACAAATGATAAGGCAGATTTTACCCAGGGAAATATCCTGAAGAAGCTGGTTGCATTTATGATGCCGGTACTCGGTGCGCTGATCCTGCAGGCTGCCTATGGTGCGGTCGATCTTCTTGTAGTTGGAAGATTCGGTTCCACATCCGGACTGTCAGCGGTTTCCACCGGAAGTCAGGTACTGAATCTGGTTACCTTTGTAGTGATCCAGTTTGCTATGGGTATCACAGTTCTGATCGCACGTTATCTTGGAGAAAAAAGACCGGAGCAGATTGGCTCCGTTATCGGTGGGGCTGCGATCGTCTTTACCATGATATCTGTCGTGCTGTTTATTGTTATGGTAGGTTTTGCACATCCGATCTCCGTGCTGATGCAGGCACCGGAAGAAGCGGTAGCGCTGACTGCATCTTATGTACGGATCTGTGGCAGCGGAATTTTCTTTATTGTTGCGTATAACCTGCTGTCTGCTATTTTCCGTGGTCTTGGTGACAGCAAATCTCCGCTGCTATTTGTGCTGGTGGCATGTATTGTAAATGTGATCGGAGACCTGGTACTGGTAGCCGGCTTACATATGGATGCAGCAGGAGCAGCTATTGCTACGGTTTCTGCTCAGGCCTTAAGTGTTGTATTTGCAGTAGTTCTGCTGATAAAGAAGAAGCTTCCGTTTACCATTACAAAAAAAGATTTCCGGTTGAATCCCCAGTGCAGACGTTTTCTAAAGATCGGACTGCCGCTGGCACTTCAGGAATTCCTGACCCAGATTTCATTCCTGGCCTTGTGCGCATTTGTCAATCGCCTGGGTCTGGAAGCATCCTCCGGTTACGGAGTTGCATGTAAGATCGTAAACTTTGCCATGCTGGTTCCAAGCTCCCTAATGCAGTCCATGGCCTCCTTTGTTTCACAGAACGTAGGAGCAGGAAAGCCGAAACGTGCGAGAAAATCCATGCTTACGGGAATTGGAGTTGGCCTGTTTGTGGGATGCCTGGTATTTATCCTGATCCTGCTGAAGGGTGATGTGCTGGCAGGATTCTTTTCAACAGATGCCGGCGTTATCCAAAAGGGCTTTGATTATCTGAAGGGGTTTGCTCCGGAGACACTGGTAACGGCTGTTCTGTTCAGTATGATAGGCTATTTCAACGGAAACAACCAGACCATATGGGTTATGATCCAGGGCCTGATCCAGACGCTTCTGGTACGACTTCCAATGGCGTACTTTATGAGTATCCAGCCGGATGCCAGCCTGACAAAGATCGGTCTTGCAGCACCGGTATCTACCACAGTGGGAATCATTCTGAACATTGGATTCTTTCTGTACTTTACCCGTGTGAAAAAAGAAATTGTTTCGGAAGAATGACCGGATAAAGGGATGTAAATGAGAGGGGTGATATGATATAATCAGAATCACCCCGGCAGAGGTGATGGTACTGACCCCTGAAATAGCTGCCGGAATCTTGACAGCTGTAAAGGAGGAGTACAGGATGATTTGCGGGATGACGTATTTTCAGATATGTCTGTATTTTTTGTTTTATTCTTTTGGAGGATGGGTCGTTGAAGTTATCTTCCATGCAGTAACCTTAGGAAAGGTTATAAACCGGGGATTTCTCAACGGTCCGGTATGCCCGGTGTACGGATTTGGTGTACTTTCCGTGTTTGCATTGCTTAATACGCTTCAGAGCGGCGGACATCAGATGAGTGAGGGAATGATCTTTCTGTTTGGAATCGTTCTTGCAACTGCGGTAGAGCTGGTTGCCGGATGGCTTCTGGATGTATGCTTCCATGCAAGATGGTGGGATTATTCTAATAAGCCGCTGAATTTTCACGGCTATATCTGTCTTGAGTTTTCCCTGATATGGGGACTTGCCATTGTGATGGTCGTAAAGGTTTTTCAGAAGTATGTGGAGCGTCAGGCTTCTCATACACCTTCCACACTGGAATGGGTTGTTATGGCAATTCTGTATGCGGTGTATCTGGCTGATCTTATTGTAACAGTGGCGGTGATCCGCGGACTGAATAAGAAGCTTACCCGACTAGATAAGGTACGTGCGGATCTGCGGATCGTGAGTGATAAGCTCAGTGATACTCTGGCAACAACTACCATTGATACAGCACAGAAGGTGGGAGAAGGAAAGGTTCAGGTTGCTCTTGCTAAGGCAGAGCTCAGAGATGCGACTGTGGCTCAGAGAGAAAAATCTGCCGAAATGCTTCGAATGAAGAAAGCGGAGCTTCAGGCACAGTTTGATGAGCTGTCAAGCTCTATCACAAACCATACGGTATTCGGCCAGGGAAGAATCATTAAGGCTTTCCCGGAGATGAAGCACAGAGATTATTTTGAACTGATCCAGGAACTGAAGAAAAAACTCAGATAAGAAAAATGAAACGCGATAAAGAGGCAGCAGGAAATTTCCAACATTTCCTGCTGCCTTTTTTGGGAGTATCAGAGTTTCAGCTTATCGGATTCGTTTCTTTATCATTGGTCCGATGATCATGGCGATGATCATTTTTATGAGATCTGCCGGGATAAACGGAATTACACAGATTCCAAGAGCTGCTTTGAAAGTGGAATCTGCAACGATGCAGAACCATACAGTTCCGAAAAGATAGCATACAATTGTTCCTGCGATCATACCAACGAGCTGGATCAGAGGCTTATGGCAGTTGTCAATTACCAGTCCGGTAATAACAGCCATAACGATAAAGCCGATGATGTATCCGCCTGTAGGACCGGCCAGCTTTGCAGGGCCGCCGGTAAATCCGGAAAATACCGGAAGACCTACAAGTCCAAGCAGAAGATAGATCAGATAGCTGATGGTTCCTTTTTTCCATCCGAGAAGATACAGGGACAGATAAATGGCAAGATTGGTAAATGAGATCGGAACCGGACCGATCGGAATGGACAGCGGCGCAAGAATACAAGTGACAGCTGCCATAAGAGCGGTCATGGTGATCTCGTAGGTTTTTGTACGTGGTGCAGAGACAGTATTTGTCTGGTTCATATTGAAAGAGCCTCCTTTGAAAAAGGTAATATATTTACTGGTTCGGGTAAGTAATGAAATGCTGTAAGTGTGTATGATAGGTCATATGTCCATAAGGATGCTTACGCAGATTCAATCTCATAGGTGAATCCTGCATCCGTAATGGTTTTCAGAGTGTCTTCGATTCCCTGACCACCTTCTGTAAGATAACCGGAAGCAAAAATAGAGTCTACAACACTGAGTAGTTTTTTTTCTTCGCCTTTAAAATAAACTTCTCTTCCGGCAGCACATCGGATATCTGCTTTAGGTACAAGAAGTCTTGCCAGGCAGAGGACCTTCATACAGTATTCGGTTGTCAGCTGGGAAATATCTGCATTTCCGAGAGGAGTTCCCTTGATCGGAAGAAGAAAGTTGATCGGCAGTGCTTCCGGCTGGATCTCACGTAATTCCAGAAGCATGTCAACAACGTCTTCCTTGCTTTCACCCATGCCAATGATACCGCCGCTGCAGATCTCGAAACCAAGTCCCTGAAGCATATGGATATTCCGGACACGCTGGTCAAAGGTATGTGTACTGCAGATATTATGATAAAAGGAACGGCTGCTGTTCAGGTTATGGTTGATCCGGTCAAGACCAGCCTCTTTGAGCATTTTTGCCTGGTGCTCTGTGAGAAAGCCTATGGAGCAGCAGAGATGAGTTCCGTGTTCTTTCATTTTGCGGATCCTGCGGGCCAGCTCCTCGATCTCTTTATCTGTAAATTTCATACCACTCAGTCCGATACAATGTCTGGATAAATGATAATCATTTACGAAATCATTGTCCTGATATAATTTGTCTTCATCTACCCATTTGTATTTATCAATATCGGCAGTGGAACGACATGACTGGGCACAGTAGGCACAATCCTGGGAACAGTTACCGCTGCGGGCATTGGTAAGGATGTGGATGCTTACCCGGTTTCCCTTATATTTGTAACGTAAACTGCTGGCACGGTCGATCAGTGCCTCAAGTTCTTCGTCCGGAGTATCTAAAATTGCAATGGCTTCATCTCTGGAAAGCGATGGAGCTTCTTTTTCGCATGCTGCAGTGTTCATGTCAATACCTTCCTTTTGATTTTTTTGTACGGGTATCACTTTATCACATAGAAATATCTATTGTCAACTATAAAAATAAAATGAGTTTACAATTAAAAACTGTAGTATTAAGGTATTGCTTAGACTTATCAAAGCAGGTAATTTCCTTGATTCAGTTAAAATAATTCTCAATTCAATATCATATCTTTATAAAATCTTAATACGAAAGCAGAGACTTTTATACTATCTTTGAAAGTAGTTATATATAATAAAATGCATTACGAGGATAGCACTGTTAAAAGTATTGATAAGGAGTTCTGATCATTTATGCCGGAAAAATCATATAAGAAAAAACATATGACATCTTTTCAGCTGATTATCATGGGGTTTGCAGGAGTGATCCTTTTGGGAACCGTTCTGCTGATGCTTCCATTTTCTTCTGCGGAGAAAGTGATCACACCATTTCATGAGGCACTTTTTACAGCCACTTCGGCGGTATGTGTTACAGGTCTTGTGGTAAAGGACACTGGAAGCTACTGGTCCCTGGCAGGCCAGACGATCATTCTTGCACTCATACAAACAGGTGGGCTTGGAGTAGTGACTGTGGCTGCGTCTGTTTCCCTTCTTTCCGGAAAGAAAATATCCCTCATGCAAAGAAGCACCATGCAGGATGCAATTTCAGCACCTAAAGTTGGAGGAATCGTCAGACTGACAAGGTTTATTTTGAGGGGAACATTTTTGATCGAAGCTGCAGGGACGGTGTTGCTGCTGCCGGTTTTTATGGGAGATTATGGAAAAAAGGGAATCTGGATGTCAGTTTTTCATTCAATCTCTGCTTTTTGTAATGCCGGCTTTGATATTCTGGGGACAGATTCCAGTATGTTTCCATCGCTGACCGGGTATTCAGGAAATATACTTATAAATCTGGTAATTATGCTGTTGATCATTACAGGAGGAATCGGTTTTCTCACATGGGATGATATTTATACAAATAAACTGAACTTTAAACGCTACCGCATGCAAAGCAAGATCATTCTCATGACTACCGCATGTCTGATCTTATTTCCGGCAGTCTTTTTCTATATCTGTGATCTGACAAAATTACCCATGGGAAAACGCCTGTTAGCAGCAACGTTTCAATCGGTAACGACAAGAACTGCCGGATTTAATACTATAAACATTTCAGAGATGAGTGAGGCATCAAAAGCAGTTATGATATTGTTAATGCTAATTGGTGGTTTACCGGGATCTACAGCAGGTGGAATGAAAACAACAACTTTTTCAGTACTTATTTTAAATGCAATTGCGACATTTCGAAGTCAGGAAAATGCAGGAGCTTTTGGGCGAAGACTTGAATATCATGTGATAAAAAATGCAGCGACAATAGCCATGTTATATTTTGCCTTGTTCTTTGGCGGCGGAATAGCGATCAGTGTGTACGAAGGCCTTCCGCTTTTAGATTGTCTGTACGAAGCTGCTTCAGCTGTTGGTACGGTAGGTCTGACTCTGGGAATCACACCGGAACTTCATGTTTTTTCACAAGTCGTGCTGATCATACTGATGTATCTGGGACGTGTAGGTGGTCTGACCCTGATCTATGCGGTATTTTCCGGAAGAAATAAGGGAAATGCAAAGCTCCCTCTGGAAAAAATCACAGTTGGATAAGAAGGAGAAAAATAATATTATGAAAAATGTATTGCTTATTGGACTTGGAAGGTTTGGAAGACATATTGCCATGCAGCTCAATCAGCTGGGACATGAAGTTATGGCAGTTGACTGGAAGGAAGAAAGAGTGGACAAAGTACTGTCATTTGTGACGAATGCTCAGATTGGTGACAGCACCAATGCTGAATTTTTACAGTCCCTTGGAATTGGAAACTATGACATTTGTTTTGTGACCATTGGAGAGAGCTTTCAAAATTCTCTTGAAACAACATCCCTTCTAAAAGAACTGGGTGCAAAATTGGTGATATCCAGAGCTGAACGTGATGTTCAGGAAAAATTTCTTTTACGCAATGGTGCCGATAAGGTAGTTTATCCGGAAAAGCAGGTGGCAAAATGGGCCTCCTTCCGTTATACAGATGATCATATACTGGATTATATGGAGGTGGATGCTTCCCATGCAATTTTTGAAGTGGAAGTGCCGGAAGAATGGGTTGGAAAAACAGTGGGTGGACTTGACATCAGAAAACGCTACAATATTAATATTCTGGCAGTAAAAAATGAAGAGGAATTCAGTATTGCAATTTCACCGGAAACATATTTTGCAGAAAATGATAAATTACTGGTATTAGGAGAATACAGAGCTCTTCAGAAGTGCTTCCGCATATAGCTCATTGCCATGAAGAAAAAATTTTGACCACAGAACAGCTGCGTGATATAATTCCAGAAAACAGCAGTAGAAGGAGAATGACAGAATGAGCTTGAAAATGAAGGATACAGTAAAAAACAGAACCTATCCGAAACGGCCATTTGCATGGTATGTGGAAAAACCGTCTGCAAAAGATTACTTGCTGACGGTTTTTATATTTGCAGTATGCACTTTGATCGGCCTGCTGTTTCAGAAACTGGATCTTACAGATACAAATATTGTAACGATATACATTTTGGGCGTATTGATCACTTCGATCGTGACAGATGGTTATCTTTGCAGTGTAGCCGGCTCCTTTTTAAGTGTATTCTTATTTTGCTTTTTCCTGATGGAGCCAAGGATGTCTTTTGAGACATACGCGGTGGGATATCCGGTGACATTTTTCATAATGCTTATTTCGTCTGTACTTACAGGAACCCTTGCGGCAAAGCTGAAAATGCATGCAAAGCTGTCTTCACAGATTGCCTTTCGCACACAGGTTCTGTTTGATACGGATCGTCTGCTGCAAAAGGCAAAAAGTGAGACAGAAATCCTCGGAGTTACCTGTACACAGCTGATACGCCTGTTAAACCGCAGCATCACGGCATATGTTGTGGAAAATGGAACTTTATCAGAAGGAAAGCTTTTTTCCGGGGAAAAAGAGAGCACAGAGGATTTTCTGACACAGGAAGAACAACAGGCGGCCAGATGGACTTATGAAAACAGACAGCGTGCCGGCGCATCCACACAGTATTTCTCACAGGCAAAATGCTTATATCTGGCAATTCGAAGCGGGAATAATGTTTATGGCGTAATCGGGATCCCTCTGCAGAAAGAAACACTGGACTCTTATGAATACAGCATCCTGCTGTCTGTAATAAATGAATGTGCACTTGCAATGGAGAATGTACAAAATGCCATAGAAAAAGAAAAAAATGCGGTTTTAGCAAAAAATGAGCAGCTGCGTGGCGATCTTCTTCGGGCGATCTCCCATGACCTGCGTACTCCGCTTTGTTCTATTTCCGGAAATGCAGATATGCTTCTCAGTAACAGTGACCGTCTGGATGAAGCTACAAGGTATCAGATCTACACGGACATTCATGAGGATTCAGAGTGGCTGATCGGAGTTGTGGAAAATCTGCTTTCCATTACCAGGCTCAATGATGGAAGATTGAAGTTTAAATTTACGGATCAGCTTTTGGATGAGGTAATAGCAGAGTCACTCCGACATATCGGCCGGAAGCATGATGCGTATAAGATCGTGGCGGACTGTGAAGAACTTGTTCTTACACGTATGGACGTGCATCTTATTATACAGGTTCTGGTAAATTTGATCGATAATGCGATAAAATATACGCCGTCAGGCTCTGTCATCAGCATTCGGGGGTTCAAAAAAGCCGGGAAAGCACAGGTAAGCGTGGAAGATAACGGCCCCGGGATCCCGGATGAAATGAAGCCACATATTTTTGAGATGTTTTATACAGGGAAAACAACCGTTGCAGACAGCCAACGGAGTCTGGGGCTTGGCCTGGCACTTTGCCGCTCTATCATAGAAGCTCACGATGGAACACTGGTTCTTTCAGATCATGCTCCGCATGGATGTAATTTTACTTTTACTTTACCATTAAGCGAGGTGACATTAAATGAATAAGACATTAATTCTGGTGGTTGAGGATGACAGACCCATACGGAACCTGATCGTTACCACATTAAAAACACATGACTATAAATATCTGGCTGCAGAAAATGGAGCTTCAGCCATTTTGGAGGCTTCATCACACAATCCGGATATCGTTCTTCTGGATCTGGGCCTTCCTGATATGGAAGGAGTAGAGGTAATAAAGAAAATCCGTACCTGGTCGAATATGCCTATCATCGTGATCAGTGCCAGAAGTGAAGATATGGACAAAATAGAGGCACTGGATGCGGGTGCAGATGATTATATCACAAAACCATTTTCAGTAGAAGAATTACTTGCGCGTATCCGTGTCAGCCAAAGACGGCTTGCCATAACGCAGTCAGGAAAACAGCCGGAAACATCTGTTTTTGAAAATGGTGGATTAAAGATAGATTACACGGCTGGCTGCACATTCCTGAAGGACAGAGAACTGCATCTGACGCCCATTGAGTATAAGTTGCTCTGCCTTTTATCCCGTAATGTTGGAAAAGTATTGACACATACATATATTACTCAGCAGATCTGGGGACGCTGCTCGGAAAACGATGTTGCTTCTCTCAGGGTTTTTATGGCAACACTGCGGAAAAAACTGGAGCCTGAAAAAAACGGTGTACAATATATCCAGACGCACATAGGAATTGGATATCGCATGCTCAGAATCGAGAAACCTGAGCAGGAAACCAAAAAAGATAGCATTAATCCTCAAACGATAATATAATCATCTCATATGATGACAGTTTTTTTCTATAGTAAAGATCACAGAAAAGGACGGAAACAGACGATGAAGATCATGGGGATTGATATCGGCACAACAACAGTCAGTGTCGTAATGACAGATACAGAAACGGGAAAGCTGCTTGCAAAGGAAACAGTGGAGCATAATTCTTTTCTGCGGAGCAGTAAGCCGGAACAGAAGCTGCAGGATCCGGAACGGATCTATGAGATCGTCCGGGAGCTTCTTATAAAGCAGCAGAAGGAGAATGGTTTGCCAGATGGAATAGGGTTTACAGGGCAGATGCATGGAATGCTGTATGTGGATGCTTCCGGCAAGGCAGTGAGTCCTCTCTATACCTGGCAGGATGGAAGCGGAGAGATTCCGCTGGAAAACGGAAAAACCTGTGCAGAGCTTTTGCAGGGAGTAGGTGCGGCGGCGTCCGGATATGGTGTAGTGACACATTTTTATCTTCAGAAGAAAGATCAGATCCCGAAGGATGCTGTAAGGATGACGACGATCAGTGATTATATTGCTATGCGGCTGTGTGAAAATACTGTCCCTGTTATCGGACTTGACATGGCGGCAAGCTGGGGCTGCTTTGACCTGCGAAAACAGGAGTTTCTGTATGAAGCCCTGGAGCAGGCCGGCGTAGATACTTCTTATCTGCCGGAAGTAAGAAAGGGACATTTTTTAGTCGGAGAAACAAGAGCCGGTGTGCCGGTAATGGGATCAATCGGTGACAATCAGGCGAGTCTGTTTGGTTCCGTCCGGGATCTTAAAGATACCGTACTCCTGAATGTGGGAACCGGCAGCCAGGTTTCCTTAGTGACAGAGAAGTTTATAGAATGCAGCGGCAGTGTGGAGCTTCGCCCCTGTACCGAAAACAGCTATATCCTCGTGGGAGCTTCCCTGTGTGGTGGTCGTGCGTATGCGATGCTGGAACAGTTTTACAGAGAAACTGCAGAAACTGAAGAAAGACTGTATTCCCGGATGCAGGAGCAGGCAGAAAAATTTATTGAAACATACGGAAAAGAAGCTGCATGGAAAGTAGACACGGCTTTTTCAGGGACAAGAAGTGATCCGTCTCACAGGGGCATGATCGCAGGGATCGGTGTAGAGAATTTTCATCCTGGTGCACTGACGGTCGGTGTGATCTGTGGGATCCTTAACGAACTGCATGAGCAGTATGAGCAGATGTGTCAGCTCACCGGAAAAAAGGTCACACGCCTGACTGGCTCCGGAAACGGAATTCGCCGAAACCCGCTGATGAGAA